>JAZQJR010000086.1:0-9755 GCA_045541715.1 Acutalibacteraceae bacterium | reverse complement strand
CTCTAGGACACAAAGAAAATATTATTTTCTTTGGCCTCGCGGCCGCGGCTGCTAAGCAAAAGAAACTTCTCAAATAGATTTTTTTCGCCAGCACTTTTGCTATTGACAAAGGCTCGCGGGGCTGCTATAATTAGTGTTCGTTCAGGGCCATTAGCTCAGTTGGTTAGAGCAACCGGCTCATAACCGGTTGGTCCGTGGTTCAAGTCCCTGATGGCCCACCAAATTAAAGACTTGAACGTTTGTTCGTGTGCGTCCTATGTCTAAGCAAGATGTGGGGCGCGTTTTGTTTGTATGTTTAGCGAAGAAAATTTGCCAAGAGCGTGCCTTGATGAAGCATCTAAACGATGGGCGCCGGGAGGCGCCGAAGGCCCCTGCGGGGCCTTCGGCCGTACAAGAGCGCAACGTTGTTGGGCTCTTGTACACAAAGAAAATAATAAATATTATTTTCTTTGGCCTCGCGGCCGCGGCTGCTAAGCAAAGAAAAATTTCCATTTTTTGCGGCACATTCTTGGCAAAATGCTGTTGCAATGCGCATAACCTTATGGTATACTGAATTCATTCTATTATTCGTTATTTTCGAGAGTGGGCTAGCCCGCTCTTTTGTTTGTATTGAGGTGATTTTGTATTGACGAAAAAAAGTCGCGGCAATAATGTTGTCAGCGCGGTGTGGCAGTTGGCTGAGTCGTTTGCGGAGGATCTAGGACTTACCATTTGGGACGTCAAGTTCGTAAAGGAAGGCTCGGACTATTTCTTGAGAATTTTCATTGACAGTGAAAACGGCATAACCATCGATGACTGCGAGAATATGAGTCGTGCTATCGATAAGCCGCTTGATGAGCTGGATCCTATATCTCAGAACTACTGCTTGGAGGTTTGCTCGCCTGGGCTTAATCGCGAACTCACTCGAGATGAACACTTGGAGAAAAATCTTGGGGAGAAAATCATCGTGAGGCTCATTCGGCCCATGGAGGACGGCACTAAACAACTAAATGCGGTGCTCATATCCTTTAGTAAAGAGGAGCTGAATGTTTCTCTCGAGGGCGGCGCTGATGACAATTCGCAACCACTTAGCATTCCACGGAAAAACATCGCTTTTATCAAACTAGATGACTTTGAGAACTAATTTGGAGGTAATATCAAAATGAAAAACAAAGAACTCTTCGAGGCGCTCACGCTTCTTGAACAGGAGAGGGGTATTCCGGTTGACTTCATGCTCGACAAGATAAAAAAAGCCATCGTGACGGCCTGCAAGAACAGCTACAATGGCAACGATGACGCGATAATTAACATTGACAGCGAGAAGGGCAAGTTTGAAGTTCATTTGAGGAAGGACGTCGTCGATGAGGTAACGGATGCCGGCCGAGAGATTTCGCTCCTAGATGCACGATGCATTAACCCAAATACGGCCGTCGGTGAGCAAGTTGCTGTGAAGCTCGACACAAAAGAATTCGGCCGAATCGCGGCGCAAACAGCCAGAAATATCATCAGACAAGGAATTAGAGATGGTGAGCGGGGCTTGATGTTACAGGAGTTCGAGAATAGACGTCAAGAGCTTGTTACGGCCGTAGTCGAGAAGATTGATCCTCGCTCGGGCGCCGCTACGCTAAAGATAGGTAAAGCTGAAGCCTTCTTGCCGAGGGGCGAGCAACTCGTGACGGATGACTTCCGTGAGGGCGACCACATTAAGGTATACATTGCGGACGTCAAGGAGGGCGACAAGGGCCCTTGGGCGATGATTTCTCGGACTCATCCCGACATGGTTAAGAGGATGTTTGAGGCCGAGGTCCCGGAGATTTACGACGGAACCGTTGAGGTCAAGTGCATCGCGAGGGAGGCCGGCGCCAGAACGAAAATGGCCGTCACGAGTCGCGATAGGAACGTCGATGCTGTAGGTTCTTGCATCGGGCCAAGGGGCGCCCGCGTAAATACCATCGTGGAGGAGCTCGGCGGCGAGAAGATTGACCTAGTTGAGTACAGCGACGACCCGGAGGTATTTATTGCGGCGGCTCTTGCGCCAGCCGAGGTTCGATTCGTTGAGCTGCACCCAGAGGAGGATAAATCTTGCACGGTCATCGTGCCGAATAATCAACTCTCGCTGGCCATCGGAAATAAAGGCCAAAATGCTCGATTGGCTGCCAAGCTGACCGGTTGGAAGATAGACATAAAGCCGGAGAACGAGATTTTATAAAAAAGTTGCTTAAGTTAAAAGTTAAGTTTGTACGTTTAGAAAGAGGGGCTTCATTATGCCAGGTAAACATGTTCCGTTGCGCAAATGCATGGCTTGCAACGAGATGAAGGATAAAAAAGAGCTCATTCGGCTCGTGAGAACGAAAAAGGACGACGATTCGGTCGAGATTAGCCTCGATAGGACGTTCAAAGCTCCCGGGCGGGGCGCCTACTTGTGCAAAAGTCCCGACTGCTTGAAGAAGGTTCTCAAGTCTAGACGTATTGATAGAGTTTTTTCTCACAAGGTGCCAGAGGAAGTCTATGCTCAGCTCGAGGAGGCCATTGCCCTTGAACACGAACACGAACAAGCCTAGAATTTTATCGCTATTGGGCCTTTGCAAGAAGTCTGGGAACTTATCATTGGGCTTCGATTCTTGTCTTGAGGCCGCTCAACAGAGAAAAACTCAGCTAATTTTAACGACTATGGATTTATCGGAGAATACAAGGCAAAAACTTCGCAACCACGTCGAGGAAAATTTGCTTTGCGAAACTGATTTATCTATGGATGACATACATAAAGCCCTCGGGAAATCGAGCGGGATAATCTCGATTAACGAAGGTGGGTTTGCTCAAAAAATCAAGCAACTTTTGTACAGCTAAACGATAGGAGGACATCAATATATGTTGATTAAATACAGAGTTCACGAGGTCGCTAAGGACTTTAATGTGGCCAGCCGCGACGTGATTGAGTTCATAAAGGAGAAAACCGGTGTCGAGAAAAAACATATGACCGCCTTGAATGAGGATGAATTGAATCTCGTTTTCGAGCACTTCTCGCGGCAAAAAGAAGTCGAGAATTTCGATGACTATTTCGCTGGGAAGCTCGACATAAAGCCGGTTGAGCCAAAAGCTAAGAAAACAACAAAAGCCTCGACCGCAAAGACAACTAAAGCGAAGGCGGAGGCCGAGCAAGAAGTAGAAAAGGCTCCAGCCGCCAAGGCAAAAACTACGGCAAAGAGCGAACCGGCGGAGAAAGCTGCAAAAGAGCCTGTTGCTAAGAAAGCGGCTTCCTCAACGAAAGAAAAAGTTGCAGCTAAGCCGGTCGAGAAGGTTGCTGCTGTAGAGAAGGAAAAAATTGCGCCTAAGCCAGCAGCTAAGCCAGTTGAGAAGCCCATTGCGCAAGCGAAGAAACCTCAAGCGCCGGTTGCGACTAAGGTTAACTCGCCAGCGCCTCAAGCAAAGCCTCAAGGTGCTAATAAGGTCGCGCAAAAGCCAACTCAGAAAGTCGAGAATAATCAGGCAAAGAAGCCTTCAGGTAGGATCATCGACACTCGAGCTGCCCACGTTGACATCGAGCGCTACAACGAAAAATACGATCAGTTGGCCTCTGAGAAAATCAAGACCGATAATACCGTTCGCAAGCAAAAAATCAATCAAAAGTCGCAACAACGCGGCAAGCCGAGGCATTCTCGCAAGGAGACCGAGGCCGAAAGACTTCGCCGCATCGCGATGGAGCGCAAGACTCGCCCGATTACGGTTTCCATCCCGGAGAACATCACCGTGGGCGAGCTGGCGAGCAGACTGAAGGCCACCGCCGCCGAGGTCATCAAGAAGCTCATGATGATGGGCATTATGGCCTCGATTAACGACACGATCGACTTCGACACCGCAAGCCTTATCGCGATGGAGTTTCATGCGAAAATCGAGAAGGAAGTCGTCGTGACCATCGAGGAGAGAATCATCGACGACAGCGAGGACTCCGATGAGAACCTTGTGCCGAGAGCGCCGGTTGTGGTCGTTATGGGACACGTCGACCACGGTAAAACCTCCCTTTTGGATGCCATTCGCAACGCGGACGTTATCTCGACGGAGGCCGGCGGAATCACACAGCATATCGGCGCTTATCGCGTAAAGCTCAACAGTGGCGAGATTACCTTCCTCGACACGCCCGGCCATGAGGCCTTCACGACGATGCGTGCGCGCGGTGCTCAAATTACGGATATCGCGATCCTGGTTGTCGCCGCCGACGACGGCATAATGCCGCAGACCATCGAGGCCATCAACCACGCAAAGGCCGCCGGTGTCTCGATAATTGTCGCGATTAACAAGATGGATAAGCCAGGCGCGAATCCGGATAACGTCAAGCAGCAACTCACCGAGCACGAGGTTGTGCCGGAGGAGTGGGGCGGCGATACGCCTTGCATTCCGATCTCGGCCAAGAAACAGCAGGGCATCGAGGAATTGCTCGAGATGGTAAACCTCACAGCCGACATGAAAGAGCTTAAGGCCAACCCTGATCGCGCTGCTAAGGGTACTGTCATCGAGGCGCGCCTTGATAGGGGCCGTGGCCCGATTGCGACGATTCTTGTGCAAAACGGAACCTTGCGTGTAGGCGACATTGTAGTGGCGGGTACGGCCGTTGGAAAGGTCCGTGCGATGACTAACGACAGGGGCGAACGCGTAAAAGAAGCTGGCCCGTCTGTGCCGGTCGAGATAACCGGTCTTGATTCGGTGCCGCAAGGCGGAGACATCTTCAACGCGGTCTCGGATGAGAGACTGGCAAGAGAGCTCGTCGAGGAGCGCAAAACTAAGCAAAAAGAGGCCCACTTTAACTCGCAGACAAAGGTTACGCTTGATAATCTATTCGACCAGATGCAAATGGGCGAGGTTAAAGAGCTTAAAATCATCGTGAAGGCCGACGTTCAGGGCTCCGCTGAGGCAGTTCGGCAGTCGCTCGAGAAGCTCAGCAATGAGGAAGTTCGCGTGCATGTAATTCATTGTGCGGTCGGCGCCGTAAGCGAGTCCGACGTAATGTTAGCTAACGCCTCGAATGCGATTATTGTTGGCTTTAACGTGCGTCCAGACCCGGTCGCTGCCGAGAATGCTGAGCGTAACGGCGTCGACATGCGCCTATATAGGATTATCTACGACTGCATCGGCGAGATTAGCTCCGCCATGAAAGGCCTCTTGGCACCCAAGTATAGAGAGGTTCAGCTCGGCCGCGCTGAGTGTCGTCAGGTCTATAAGATTTCGAATGTTGGCACGATCTCCGGTAGCTACGTCGTCAGCGGGAAGATCTCCCGAAATGCTGAGATTCGTGTGGTTCGCGATGGTATCGTTGTCGCCGAGGATAAGCTGCTCTCCCTGCGCAGATTCAAGGACGACGTAAGAGAAGTTGCCCAGGGCTATGAGTGTGGTATCGGCCTTGAGAAGTTCAACGACATCAAGGAAGGCGACATCTTCGAGGCCTTCATCATGGAAGAATATCGCGATAATTAAAGACTTATAATAATTGTAGATGAAGCCCTCGCAACCTCTGCGCGGAGTGCCATATTTGAAAGCGTTCTTTTTGCTAGCAACAGCTGTTGCTTAGCCGCCGCGGCCGCGAGGCCAAAGAAAATAAATATTTTATTTTCTTTGTACCCAGGAGCTCAACAAAGTTGAGCTCCTGGGTGGCCGAAGGCCCCGCAGGGGCCTTGGGCGCCTCGCGGCGCCGCTAGCTGCTAGCTTATGGCACTCCTATCGCAGCGAGGGCTTCGTTAAAAGTCAGGAGGCATAAAAAATGTCTGGACATAGAATAGAACGGATTACCGAGGACATAAAACGCGAATTGACGGCTATTTTCCGCGAACTCAAAGACCCGCGCGTTACTCAGACGATGTTGAGCATCGTCAAGGTCGTGGTGAGTGGCGATTTGTCCATTTGCAAGGTGTATGTCAGCTCCGTGGACGGCCTTGAGCGAGCTAACGAAGCGGTTTTGGGACTTAAGTCTGCGAGCGGTTATATTCGTCATGAGTTGGGAGCCCGACTTAACTTGAGGTTAACTCCCGCACCGATTTTCTTCGCAACGGATCTCATCGAGTACGGCACGGGCATCTCGAGGATGCTAAACGACTTAAAAGGGAGCTAAAACATGGAAATAAGCTTGCTCGAAATTGCGACGATTCTGCAGCAGCATGACAATTTTCACATTCTCACGCACAAGTCACCGGACGGCGACACATTGGGCTCGGCGTTTGCGCTGTGTCTGGCCCTCCAACGGGTGGGCAAACAGGCCAAAGTCTTGTGCAGCGACGAGATTCCAGAAAAGTACGACTTTTTATCCAAGAATGTGCGCGCGCAAGACTTTGAGCCGGAATATATAATCAGCGTCGACCTTGCAGATCTGCAACTTTTGGGCCGAAATCTGCAACACTACGCCGATAAGATTGACTTGTGCATCGATCATCACCCCTCGAACAAGCGCTTTGCGAAGAGGTACTACATCGAGGGCGACAGCGCCGCGACAGCCGAGATAATTTACGAGTTGCTCAGGCTCTTGTCGGTTGACCTCGATGTGGACCTCGCGAACTGCATCTACACTGGCGTCGCAACGGACACAGGGTGCTTCCGTCACACGAACACGACGGCGCGCACACATCGAATTGCCGCGGACATGATGTCGCTTGGCGCCGACGCCTTCAAGATAAACAAGATTATGTTCGACACAAAAAGCAAGGCGCGCCTCGACCTTGAGAGGATTGCCCTCGAGAGCATGGAGCTTTTTTTCGCCGACAGATGTGCGATTATAAGCATTTCCCACGAGGAGCTGCTATCTTTGAACGTAACGGACAGCGATTTTGACGGGATTTCGGCGCTTCCTCGCCAGGTCGAGGGCGTGCTCGTGGGCGTGCTAATCAAGGAGAAAGAGCCCGGCGTGTTTAGGGTTTCGGTGCGCACCGACGACATGATTGATGCCTCGAAAATTTGCGAAAACTTCGGCGGAGGCGGCCACAAGAATGCGGCTGGCTGCACGTTTGATGGTACACTTGAAGATGTAAAAAAAGAGCTGCTAGCGGTCATCGCCGAGGCGCTCGGAGATGCAAAATGAACGGGATTATCGTCATAAACAAGCCGAAAGACTACACCTCGTTTGACGTGGTTGCCGTGATGAGGCGGCTTCTCGGCGAGAAAAAAATTGGTCACACCGGCACGCTCGACCCCATGGCTACTGGGGTTTTGCCAATTTTGGTGGGTCGCGCCACAAAGTTGCAATCGTTCATTCTCGAGGCCGACAAGGAATACATAGCGACCTTTCAGCTGGGTCTCACAACGGATACGCTCGACATTACTGGCAAGGTGCTTAGCTCGGTTACATCGCAAATTAAAGCAACCGAGTTGGAAGATGTTCTGGCCAGCTTTCAAGGGAAAATCAAGCAAGTTCCGCCGATGTATTCTGCCGTGCAGAAAAATGGCGTGCGCCTATACGACTTAGCAAGAAAAGGCATCGAGGTCGAGCGTGAGGCGCGCGAAGTTACGATAAATGAGTTAAGGCTACTCAGTTTCGACGAGGCCTCACAAAACAGCTCTTTCTTGGTCAACTGCTCAAAGGGTACATACGTTCGCACGCTGTGCGACGATATCGGCAAAAAACTTGGTTGCGGTGCAGTTTTGACGGACCTTCAACGAACAAAAACTTGTGACTTCGACATAAAAAACAGCATAACACTCAACGAAGCACGTGAGCTCGCGGCAAACGGCGTTCTCCATAAGAGCATTTTGCCATGCGACGTTGTTCTTAAGCAGTATAATGCGACGAAACTTTCAGATGCGCAAGTTAGCCGCTTCCAAAACGGAGGTAAGCTCAGCTTAGATAGAATTTCAAATCTCGGTCGGCTTGAAAAAGACGAGTTTGTTCGAGTTTACAGCCGAGATGATAAGTTTATTGGTCTTGGTAAGGCTAGCCCCCAAAAAAATGAGCTGGCAGTCGCTTGTTTGATGGAGATTTTGTGATTTTATAAAAGTTGGTTGTAGTTTTTATAATAGTCCTCTTGTGAATTTAAGAGAGTTGTTCAAAATTGCAAATACCGGCGATCAAAAAAACGTAGAGAAAAGCGTTTCATTCGGTTGCGATAGCGTTCTGAAAGAATCCGGAACCGCTTAACCAAGGCGATCACGTGCTCAACAGCGATACGTTTTCTTGAGATATTTCTGTTTTGTTTCCGGTCTTGCTTCGATAAAGGATGCTTTTGGGTAGACTTTTTCGGCAAAACGGAATTCGTGTACAACTTTGTAAGTCCTTGATAGCCGCTATCTGCCGTTAGTTGTGCTCATGATTTCAAGTGGATTTTGCTGTTTCTAAATAGTTGTAAATCATGAACCTTCCCTTTTGCGAACGCCAAAGAAATAATTTCTTCGTTTTCAGAATTTATCAACATTTGTTTTTTGAGAGCGCGCAATCGAAAAAAATTAGTACATATCAATAGTTTTAGAAAATGTGATTGTATTTGTCTTTGAGAAACCTCATTCACCACCAATTAAACTGCGTTTTTTTGCTTTCGTTGAATCTAAATGTTGTTTTTTGTGCTACTTGTTGCCTTTTGATAGCGAATGCCACAAATTTGTTGACTACGCGCTCTAAGGTATGACGCTTTTTCTTGCCAGAGTAGTATTTCTTATGTTTTTTTGGGGCGCTCGATTTGCGTTTCTGTTGCATCGACTAAAACCATCTCATATTTCGCATTACTTTTTAGCAGAGCCTTTCTACCAGGCAAAGAAAACGTTCCGTCCTTAATCAACGTGTCTTCTGTCCACCGAAATCCTCGATAAATGTTACTTTCCGCAACATCATAGCTGGCTGCTATGTGGGCATAAGTGCGGTCTTCTCGCATATACACCAGTGACGCCAACAGCAAGTCTTCTATGCTCAGCTTTTGATGCCTCCCTCTTCATTGATGTTTTCTTGCATATCCTTTCTTCAGAATTTCTACCATTTTTTTAACGTATTTCGCTTTACTCCTGGAATTCTCCGAAACTTTGTTCCTAAATAATTCGCTATTTTTTCGTATGTCATGTCTTATATTTTACTCTGTATATTTATTTTCGCAAGAGGGCTAATATAAGAAACGGCATTGCTAATATTACATATATAGATGCGATTTCTACAAATAGAAAAAGGTATTAAATGGCTACTTATAAAGCTTTTTAGCATTTGATTTTACCTTGCGCTGGCTCGCATATATGAGATTTTAGCAATACCTTTTATTGTTTAAAGCGAGCAGACTTAAGAACAACCAAAAGCAAATACATCAAAGCAAAACCAGCAACTACAAGAATTAACCCCAGTGGGTTGCCGGGCTCGCCAGTCTTTATGCTAATCCAAAGCGAATCAATAAGCGAGGTAATCTCGTCTGGTAGAGCAGTAAATCCTTGCGCGTTTTTTAGGGTTTCTTCGTCGGGGTAGCGGTCTTTGTCATTTGAGATGCTTGGATCTAGGCGATTTTTCACTGCGGTTGAGGGCGACGAATAGCCGATATATTTGATGTTTTCCGCGGCGATTTCCGGCTCGCACATGAAGTTTATATAGGCAAGCGCCTCGGCCGGATGTTCCGCGTTCTTCGGGATGCACATCGCGACGACGAACTTATTCGTGCCTTCCTTTGGCACCACAAAACCGATGTCCTTATTGCGTTGAGTCAAAAGTGCTGCGTCCCCCGAGTAGTACGGCGCCAAGGCCCCCTCGCTGTTGCCCATTTTGTCGAAGATTTGATCCATAACGTATGCTTGCACGAGTGGCTTTTGCGCCTTTAAGTCCTCTGCGGCACGAAGCC
>JAZQJR010000085.1:0-6522 GCA_045541715.1 Acutalibacteraceae bacterium | reverse complement strand
GGTTTTCCTGGATTGGCTGGAGTACCGGCAGGAGATCAAGAAACCCTACAAAAGCAAGCGCTCGCTCGCGGCCGCCCTCGATGAGCTTCGCAAGATCTCCGGCGGGAACATAGACACCGCCCGCGAGATTGTCCGGCGCTCCATCGCCAACGGCTGGCAGGGGATCTTCCCTCTCAAAGACGGCGGTTCCGGCCGCCCGACTCTTCCCCGCTCAACTGCAGCGGACAGAATTAGAATCGACAAAAACGATAGCTTCAAATCAACATTCTAGTTATGAAAAGAATACGCAAAGATTTCAGTCTTCCAATGAAAGCAGAAAAAGCAAACGCGCTATTGTTGGAAAGTTATGCGAGGGAGGTGCAGGCTCGATACTTCGCCTTCGATCAAACTGCCGAAATCCTCGACGCGATCCACTTCTCCGCAGAATGGCTTACTGACACCAGCCGCCGCCCCTGGCTTATTATGAGCGGCGGCGTCGGCACGGGCAAGACTTCAATGATCAGAGCAATTGCGGGCCTCTTCGAATATGCACGGAGCAAGTATATTGAGCAAGCAGAGGAACTGAACAAAAGAGATCCTGGCACATGGAAGGGCAGCGAGTATGCGCAGCTGCACGAAAAGGCCAGAAAGTACTACTGCCGGATAGCCACGGCGAACGATCTTACCAAATGTGCGGCAAACGAGGAAGCCGTAGGCGAATACGAGAAGGCTTTAGCCAGCCCGATTCTCGCCGTTGACGATCTAGGAACGGAGCCAATATCGATCAAGGTTTTCGGGAATGAGATTTTGCCCCTTGTTGACCTTTTGAGCGCCCGCTACGATCAGATGCTCCCCACGATCATAACAACGAACCTCGGGCCCGAGAAGATCACGGAGCGATATGGCGAGAGGATCGCCGATCGGATCCGGGAAATGGCTGAAGTTATTCAATTCTCGGGGCCCTCCTTCCGTGGGCTTTAGAATCTGCCGCCGGCCGGCATCTACGGGCCCAAATTAGCCCCGGCGAACGCCGCGGCTGAAAGCTTTCCGGCGGCAGCAGCCCGCCTTCATATCGACAATGATACGTTTAAACAACCTTCTAAAATGCAATCTATCAATACACTTTTCCCGTCTGCCCTGGACGGAGCCCAAAACGCCCCCGCCAGGCGGGAGTTTCACTATCAAATGACGAAGCAGTGCGCCTTCGTGCATCTACTGACTTGCTACCGCGAAGAGGTGGAGGCCCGGGGCGGAGTCTTCCAGGAAACAGATAGCACTCTCACAGCCATCCGCGCGACGGCGGAATGGCTGACCGATACCAGCCGCCGCCCCTGGCTCGTTTTGGGCGGCGGAGTAGGCACGGGCAAAACAACTTTGCTCCTGGCGGTCAAACACCTCGCAGCAAAAGCGCAGAACGCCTGCAGGCACGGCTCAGAATCGGCCAGCTGGCGCGGAGATGCAGAGTTGGCCCGGTTCTATCGGGCGGGCATATATCTGCATCGCAAGCCGTGGATTACCCCCGCGCAACAGCTGGCAGATTGGGCCGCGGAACAAGAGGCGGCAGCCATATTCGAGAGCGCCACAAACGAGAAATTTCTGGCCATCGATGACCTCGGGACGGAGCCTGCAGCGGTCAAGATCTACGGAACGGAGAAGCTTCCCCTAGTGGAGCTCCTGGCGGCCCGCTACGATCTAAAGCTTCCCACGATCATAACAACGAACCTCGGGCCGGAAGGCATCGCCGACCGCTACGGCGAGCGGATCGCTGACCGCCTCCGGGAAATCGCCGACGCCATCGGCTTTGAAGGTAACTCCTTCCGAGGGCGTTGATGTCGGCGCAGAAGGGCAAACGGAGCCGCCTGGCGGCCCTCAACTCGCCAGGTGGACCGGGAGCCAGGCAAAGCCGCAAAGGGGCCCCAAAAGCAACAAATGCAAGATACCATCACGCGCGCGCTTGATGGGCTGCCATTCCCGCCAATTTGTGGCGAATTTGGGATCATTCGCGCGCGCGTAGTAGGGCCCGCAAAAACCGAAAAAGTCCGAAATGTCCGAAGCCTTTTGCGCGCGCGTAGTGTCGACGAAGCCTCGAGATTGCGCGCGCGCAAAGCCCATGCCGTTTTCCCGCCGTTTAATCAACGCGAGCCCGGCGCTCTTGCTATTGCGAAAAAGTTTCTATTTTTGTTGCAAAAATAGATTCGTTTTCAGTTATGCGACAAACATCTCCCCGCCATCGCCGCCACCATGCCACGGCCTCAAAGCCGGAGCCTTGCGCCCTAATCCACATAAACCAAACAATCCAGGTCCGCGGCTCAAATAATACCATATTCCAGGGAATCGGCCCAAGCGCCAGCTCTGCAGATCTCCTGGAAGAGAATAAGCGACTGAAGCGAGAGAACGCCCTTCTGTTGGGAATCGTTGAGAATATGGCCGCGCGCATCGCCGGACGCCAGGCGGCGCCGGGAAAAAAATAGGAGCCATGGCCAAGCATACAAAACTGCAGAGGTTGCGCGCGGAGCTGTATCGGCTCTATGTTGAGGAATACCCCGAAGAGGCGGCACGCGACGCCGAAAGGCTCGCCAGAGAGAAGGAGAAGCTCGCTGCCAGAAAATCCACCACCAAGCAGGAGCAGAAGGCCAGCAAATAATAGCCGCCGCTCGCGTGTCAGATTCTCGAAAATTCTTATATTTGCAGACGAAACGCCGAGAGGTTGTTTTAACGCATCTAGCCCCCTGAATCGGCCCCCGATTTGAGGGGCTTTTTCATAAAAAAACCAGCTATCACGCCAAAAACACGCCAAAAACCAAAAGTGAAAGACCGCCAAACAGCTGATTAATAGCCACTTGGCAGTCTTTCTTTGTGCCCCAAGCGGGAATCGAAAATATAAAATGACTTGAAATGGCCCGCGAGGACTTGCAACACCTCAACGCCATAGTGGAAGCGGCTTTATATCATAGATATAACTTCCCGAGCAGAGGGCCCGGCGGGGCTTGCGAAAGATTCCGAGCCATTGCGAAAGTTTTCAGTTATCACGCCAAAAACACGCCAAAAATTTGAAAATTGGCGTGGATTGATTATCTTTGTGATGCGTTAAAACATTCTCAACAATGGCAACACTTACTTTCTCACTTTCGAGCAAGTCCGATAAGAGCACCGGACTGCATCGCATCCTCTTGAATTTCGTAGTTGGCAGCCGCATCCATCAGCGGGCCAAATCCTCCATCTTCGCCCCGGCGGAATATTGGATCGCGGAGCGCCAGGCCGTCCGCATCCCTCGCGTGCGATTGATGAGCGCCGAGCAGCGCGCCCTCGTTGAATCCCTCGACGCCACAAACACCGCCCTGCAGAACTTGCGCGCGGCGGTTATGGCCGCCTTCATCAACGCCGGAGCCGGAAAGCGGGCTCTCGCCCCCGGCTGGCTGGCCGGAGTAGTGAATCAGTATGAGCACCCCGAAGCGGATGAGGCCGCCGCCCCGCGGCTCCTGGCCGAAGCTTTCGACGAATATCTGGCGGAGCATCATCTTTCCGAGTGCCGCGTCCGCTACACTCGCGTAGTAGCCCGCGCCCTCGCCCGCTTCGAGGCCTACAAGGGCCAGCGGCTGGAGCTCGACACGATGACCGCCGACACACTCCGCGACTTCGAGGCATACCAGCGCCAGGAGGCGGAGATCATTGCCAAGCACCCCGAGCTCCTGGAGATCTGCCCCGAGAGCCGGGAGCCGGAAGAGCGCGGCGAGAATACGATCATAGGCAGGATGAGGATTGTGCGCGCCGTCTTGAATTGGGCCTATAAGCAGGGCCGGACCGAAAACAAGCCCTTCGAGCGCTACGCCCTCCGGGCCGCCGTCTATGGCACGCCCTACTATATCAGCATCGCTGAAAGAAATGAGCTCTACGGCCTTGACCTCTCCAGCCGCCCGGAGCTCGCAATCCAGCGGGATATCTTCGTGTTTCAATGCCTCATCGGCTGCCGTGTTTCAGACCTCAACAAACTCACTCGCGCCAACCTGGTAAACGGCGGGATCGAATATGTGCCCACCAAAACCAAAGACGAAAGCGGCGCCGTGGTCCGCGTGCCCCTCAACTCCATCGCCCGGGAGATCGTGGAGCGCTACGCCAGCGAGGACCGCGCAGCCCTCCTGCCCTTCATCGCCTCGCAGAACTACAACAAAGCGATAAAGGAGCTTTTCACTCTCGCCGGGCTCACGCGTCCGGTCACGATCCTGGACCCCCTTACGCGCCAGGAGGTGCAGCGCCCCCTCAACGAGATCGCCAGCAGCCACCTCGCCCGGCGCACCTTCATCGGCAACCTCTACAAGCAAGTGAAAGACCCGAATCTCATCGCCAAGCTCTCCGGCCATACCGAGGGCTCGAAGGCCTTCGCCCGCTATCGGGATATTGACGAAGATATGAGAAAAGACCTCGTTAAGCTCCTGGAGAAATGACACCCGAAGACGCAAAGGCGCTGAAGATAGCAGCCGCCACGATCCGCACCGCCGAGCAGCCGGCCCTCGCCCTCGCCTTCGAGGGCCGGGGCTATCTTGACAGAATCCGCGCCCTCAAGATCGATGAGCAAAAGAAGGCGGCGCGGCTGGCCGCCGCGCGCGATGGGATCCGATCATGCCGGCAGGCCCTCACCACTTTCGCGTCGCGGTCCTGCCGCGAGCTTTTGACCGCCCGCTATATCGTTGAGGCGGCAACCGCCAGCGGGCACGATCTCCCGGCTCTTGCCCTGGAGCTCCGCGACCTCCTGGAGAAGATAGGCCGCCCGGCCTGGCTGGACTTTATCAGCACAATCGACGCCGCGGGCTGGCTGGAGTCTGCAGCGGCCATCAAAGCAGCCGCGAGCCACGGCGAGAAGGCCACTAGAACCGCCCAAATTCCGGCCTCAACGCCAGCGGCGGCCCCGACTATCATCCACACCCTCCGCGCCCGCGTAGAGGCCCGGGAACTGCCGCGCATCTTCGCCGATCTGGTTGAGGCGAGATTCATCGCCGGAGTCGACGCCGCCGGAGCCTCGATGCGGCAGCCTTTCCTAGATGTCTTTGACCCGGAAGCCCGGGAGCAAGGCCGGATCATCTGGACCGGGACCCCGTTGAGGGGCGGGGCGGCCGGGAGGCCGAGTCCTACGCAAGCCCTAGATTTCGTGGCTTTAATGGCCGGCGGGCTCTCGGGGATCACCCCTGCCTTTGCCCGCGACACTTTCCCGGCGATCTTTCCCGGGCTCTCCTTCTCGAAGACTACCTTTAGCCGCTTTGCTTATTCCTGGAATCGGAGCGATGGAGGCAGGGGCTCAGAATTCCATAGCACCCTCGCTCGTATAGTCAACGCAACAAAATAGCGAAATAGCGCAACTCTTGCAGTTGCGCATAGTGCCACACAGCCCCGTAGAATAGCGAAATAGCGCAACTCTTGCAGTTGCGCTATTTTTTCATTGACGTAGTTTGAAAACCTTTGTAACGCCGACCGGGTTGAGGCTTGCGGCTCATCCTGGAAGGCACCGCACAAACGGAAGGCGGCGCCGCAAGGCCGCCGGCCGGGTGCAGACCTCAACAAACAAGATCAATGAATACTATCGCAGAACTCGCCCGGGAGTATCCGGGAGTAAGTATTACGATCCAGGCCTCCGATCTGTTGGCCTTTGGGGAGAAGCTCGTTGCCGACTCTATGGCTGCAGCCAGGAACGCAGAAGCCGCCAGAATCAAGGCGGCGGAAGCGGAAGATCTTATCACGGCAGCGCAAGCGCAGGAGCTCTTCGGAGTATCGGCGCCGACTCTTTGGCGCTGGCGGAAGAGGGGCTATCTCGAAGGCGTGTCCGTGGGCGGGCGCATCAAGTACCACAAGGCCGACTGCAGGCGCATCCTCGCCAGGGAGGGCGCATAATATGGCAGGCGTTGAAACAACCCCCGCAGCGGCCCCGGCTGGCTTCGTGAAGCTTCCGCGGGCCCTCTTCCTGGAGCCGTGGACCCGGCGCCCGGCTTGCCTTGCGCTCTTCGTGCATCTCCTAGCTAGAGCCAACGTAGAGCCGAAGGATTGGGAAGGCTTGCGCATCGAGCGCGGCCAGCTTGTGACATCGCGGCGAAGCCTTGCGGCGGAAACCGGAATCACCGAAAAATCAATCAGATGCGCCCTTCAAGAGCTGGAGCGCAGCGGAAGGGCCCACCAAAGGGCCCACCCGAGGGCCCAAGCAGGGGCCCACAAATGGGCCCGCGGCTTTACACTTGTAACCATCTCTAATTTCGATACTTATAGCGGCTCATTCGAAGAGCAGGGCCCACAACCGGGCCCACAAGAAAGCGCGGCGCGGGCCCACAAAAGGGCCACAACTAAAGAAAATATAAAGAACTCTAGAGAAGATATAAAGAATTCTATATCCGACCTAGAAGAAAACCCTTCTCTAGTTGAGGTTTTCCTGGATTGGCTGGAGTACCGGCAGGAGATCAAGAAACCCTACAAAAGCAAGCGCTCGCTCGCGGCCGCCCTCGATGAGCTTCGCAAGATCTCCGGCGGGAACATAGACACCGCCCGCGAGATTGTCCGGCGCTC
>JAZQJR010000084.1:0-8089 GCA_045541715.1 Acutalibacteraceae bacterium | reverse complement strand
AAAAGAAGTACATAATTCGGCCGAGTGCACGGATATGTAAGAACGGGTGCTTATTACCAATAAATGCGAACAAATTATACAACAGAGAAATAGACACGTTATCTGGTTTTCTAGAAGCTATGCAGCAAATACAGCGCGAATAGGGCGTTCCTGACTGGAATTTTAATAGGCTGGATTTTGCCTTTGATACACCGCTAAAATATGACTTCATATACAAACACAGCGCTTACATAATCTCGCTATTTTCAGCCTCCACAGTGATTAAAAACGCGATAGACAGTCAGGATATCAACACAAAAAAGAAACGCGCTTTAACCTTAAAGAGCCCTGCGATAGAGATCCAGATTTATGACAACGCGCTAGAAAGTAACAATAGGCAGCCGTGTACCCGCTTTGAAATTCGCTTCAAAAACATACGCGACGCGGATATATACAGCTTAGCGGAGCGGTTACATACGCTTATAGATAGCTTAAGTGTTGTGATTAAGAAAGTTGAAAAGCAGAAAATAGATTATTTGTATCAAATTTGGGGAAAAGAGCGTAACTTAGCTCATAGCAGCATGCAAGCCCAAAATTTCAGCGAATTTGTGCGCCGCTACAGCGATGATATTTTCACAAGAGAAATTGCAAGGGGACTATACTGCAAAATTTACAACGGCAACTTTAATAATTGGCTAAAAAAATTTAAACGTAACAACAAAATTGATTTTATTACAGACTCGGAAATTCAAGATATCATGAATGAAATGAAAATCGCTTTAAATCGATACCTTGTCTGAGGGGTACCTGAAGTATACCTTTTTACTCGTGTTTTTTACGTGAAAATCGCTTGAAACCCCAGTAAAATCGAGGTTTTTTAGACTTTTAAATAAACCATATTTAACAAATATGAAGACGCTGACTCTTAAGACAGTGAGAAAGCTAATTTTTCAAATTAATTTCTCAGATGAGAGGAAAGGTAGTAATGTCTATGGCAAATGAGAAAAACTTAAAGCCGTTAAATACTCGTCCGCAAAGAGAACGCAAAGAAATAGCGAAAATGGGCGCAAAAACGAGCAGTCGGGTGCAGAAGAACAAAAAATTACTCAGAGAAGCGGCTGAAGTATTGCTTGCAATTTCAGCTGAAATAACACAAAGGTTATGTTAAGAACTACAAGATTGCTGCTAACGATTGCACTTACGCGATGGCCGTCGTTGTCGCTCAATTAAAAAAGGCAATAGCCGGAGAGACAAAGGCGTTTATAGCCATTAGAGATGTGCTTGGCGAAAAACCTAAAGATGCAGAGCAAGAAAACTTCAACGAGGATAAAAGCATTGTTATAAACGTTGTGCCTGCGAGCGAAAGGCGCCCTGAATAAGTCCAAAAAATGCCGATACAGAAGCATTTTAATCACGGTTGAGCCGTAAATATTTTATAAATCTAACTACAAAGATGGAGAGCAAAGCTGTTTATGAAGGTGATTGTACATCCTCCGACTTCTCAAAAACAAAAGGATGAACTTAGTAAAAAAGTAGCGGAAATTTACGGTTTAGCCATAAAATTCAAGATAGAGCGGTTAAATTGCCCAAAAGAACAGAAGTTAAGGTTGTTAGATGAAATACGATTATCTAAAGAGCGCTCCTTATGATTGGCTCAAAATGTTATCCTCAAAAATTTTTATGTACATACTTTTTGACATTCTTACTTTTCCGCTTTCCCAAGCTGCAACGGTTTTCGCGTGAACATTTAACTTTTTCGCAACGGCTTTTTGGGTCAAGTTTAAGTTGGTAAATAGCCTTTTAAGCTGTATGCCTTGTCCGCGATAAAGAAACAAGTTGTATTCGTCCATAATTTCGATTACGTCGACCTCATAAAAGGCGGCTATCCTCTTCAACACCTCTACCGGGTAGCACTCCCTGTTAACATCCTCATAGCTTATGCACGTACTGACACTTACACCAATTTGCTTTGCCACATCTCTTTGTCGCAAAGCTTTTTTGTGTCTATAATAACGAAGTTTTTCTGCAACAGTGTGGATATCGTTTGGTTTTTTATATCTTATGTTAAAAATTTCAGATTCTAACACTTGACGAGGAGTGACAAAGGAAAATGTGTGTTTGTACAGCAAGGCATAGATCGTGTTTTTGAGCTCGTGTTTAGCCATCACAATTAAATTTTTGTTGATTTTAAAAATAGGATGCCATACTTCAACTTGCGTGTCCGTTGCGTGAGGATAGCTTTCTCTATACATCTAGCTGCGTAGCTCGACAGCCGTATGCCCTTGTCTGCGTTGAACGTGTCGACCGCCTTTATCAGCCCTATCGTCCCTATCGACACCAGGTCATCCTGCTCGTTCGCCGCCGTGTAGTACTTCTTCACTATGTGCGCCACCAGCCGCAGGTTGTGCTCTATTAGCCGATTCCTCGCCGAGATATCGCCGTCCTTCATCAACGCGAAGCATCCTCTCTCCTCTTTCGCCGACAACGGTTGCGGGAACGACCCGGCTCCCGTCACGTGCAAGATGAACGCGACTAGGTTCGCAAGGCTCGCGATAACCGCGCTAAAAAACACTCGACCACCCTCTTTTACATGCTCTTGACTCTTTCAGTCTATGTAAAAGTCTGGCTTCGTGTGCGTGTCCGGGGTGAGATGTTTTTGTGTGACAATTAAACTTTGCTGGGAGTGATTTAGTCGAGCATTTAAATAAAGCTCAAGAGCGAAAATTCGATTTCAGGTGAGGGGAATTTTTGTTAGCACAAGTAAATATATTAAATGCATTAACAAAAAATATTGACGACGGGTGCTGGTTTGCAGTGGGTTTTAGCATGTTTTAGCCAAAAGGTGTAAAAAAATCAATATTTAAAGACTTGAATTGCCTGCATAAACAAAGCGAAGGAGTTTTTAGTAAAAGACTTTACTTTAGGGTGTTTTTGTGCTATAATCCAAGAGAATTTTTGTCATGAAAGGAGATTTATGTGTGAAAAAGTTTTTATCGATTTTTATGTCTGTTGTGATGGCGGTCACGATGTCGCCAAAGGTATCCTTTGCGGAGGGAGGCACTACAGAGAACAAGTGTAATGAAGAACAGCAAGCTGAAGAAACAAGGTCTGAGAAAGGCAATGCGAACACTGATTCGGAAGGGGCGTTCAAGTATTTACAAGACAAGTTTTCATTGCTTACCAATTTTGCGAAGGAAAAAGCGCCTAAAGTTTGGGAATTGTTGAAACCTTATGTTGATAAAGGTACGAACTGGGGCAAGGATTACTATGATAATGCTTCAAAGTTTGCTTCCAAAGTTGGGCCACTTGGCGTCGCGGCTACGATGGGACTGTCTACGCTGGCTGTCAAGGTTGTTTGGAAGACTTTAAAGTTTGTAGTTGCGTTGTTTAGTGATGAAGATGACAAACAAGTTGGCTACTACAATTCTAGTTCGGCCTACTCGACGGGTGGAGGGCAAGCTACTACATATGCTTATCCGACCGGCGGATATCAAACGCCATACAGTTATATAGTTTAAGGAGGGTGTAGATTATGAAGAAGTTTTTATCCGTTTTAATGTCTCTGGTGCTGTTGGTTACGGTGTTTACAAGGTTGTCTTTTGCTGTCGCTGAGTCAAGTGTGCAAAACCAGGACGGGACCTGTTTGGTTAGAGATGATTGCTCTTGCAATTGCGTCTGTAATCCAAGTGAAGTTGGCCCTTTAAAGTGTGAAATCTTGAGTGATTGCGCTTGTTTAGATGCGCGCAAAGGCCTGTTCCACTACCTGACGTTGCCGCTTAGAGGAGCGTGGAGCTTCCTGTCTAATGACGCTGCTGCTATGTGGAAAGCTTTAGGCCAGTTTACTTGGTATCAGAATATTTTTAATGTGGTAGCGTTATTTTTTATTGGTGCAATGATGTTTAGAGATTAAACGCATCTACTTTTTAGGAGGTTGTATTTTGAATTTCAGAAAATTGTTAGCATTTATTTTAGTGTTTTCTTTGGCAACTCAGCCAGGTGGAGTGCGTTTTAGCTACGCAGAAGACACTAAAGCTGCGGAAGTTAAAATTGAGGAAAAGACAGAGGCAAGCGATGAGCTCGCCATTGAGCTCGATGAGACCGAGTTGGACGAGTATTTGTTCGATCCTGGCTCTAGAGAGCAAAAATTAGAGGAAGCTGCAACTGTTGCAGCTGTCACTGCGGCTGTCGGGGCCGCTGGTCTGATGATCTATAACGGCGTCTCTAACAAAGATGAAATTGCAAAGCTTTGGACGTCTGAAGAAGATTCGTTCTTCTCGCGCTTGGGTAAGACTGTTTCCATTTTGTTTAAGGGCGGTAATAATTGCCGCTATGGAGAAAATGAGGCGGGAGACAAATGTCTGTCAGATATAGAGCTGACGGCATGCAAATATGGCGAGGACGAAGAAAATCGCTGTTGTCTAGCCAAAAAACCGGTGAATGAAATCGCAAGTTTGAAAGATTATCAGCAAAAAGAGGCAGAGCGTTTAGCGAAAGAGGAAGCTGAGCGCAAAGCCAAGGAAGAGGCAGAGCGCCTAGCGCAAGAAGAAGCTGAGCGTAAAGCCAAGGAAGAGGCAGCACGTTTAGCGAAAGAAGAAGCTGAGCGCAAAGCCAAAGAAGAGGCAGCACGTTTAGCGAAAGAAGCTGAGCGCAAAGCCAAAGAAGAGGCAGCACGTTTAGCGAAAGAAGCTGAGCGCAAAGCCAAAGAAGAGGCAGAGCGTCTAGCGAAAGAAGAAACTGAGCGCAAAGCCAAAGAAGAGGCAGCACGTTTAGCGAAAGAAGAAGCTGAGCGTAAAGCCAAGGAAGAGGCAGCACGTTTAGCGAAAGAAGAAGCTGAGCGTAAAGCCAAGGAAGAGGCAGCACGTTTAGCGAAAGAAGAAGTTGAAATTAAGAAGCAAAAAACTGATGAGATAGTTCAAGATGAGCAACGAGTAGTCAACACAGAAAACAACACTGTACAGCAAGATACTAATGAAGGAATCAATAGTCGTGAGGAAAATCCCACGACTATTTCTGTAGAGGAGAAGAAAGAACCTTTTGCAGGTCCTTTGCCGAAAAAAGTGCACGACCTCATTGCGAAGAAAAATAGCGTTTTGAATACGCTTAACAAGTTAGAGAATACCTGTGGTTTAGATACAGTTGGCTTGAAGAGTGAGCTAAATGCGCTTGCCTTAGAGACGCTGACAACGGATGAGGAGTTTGCTCAGGCTGAAAAAAAGCTAAACTTAATCATCAGTAGGGTTAATACTTTAAGTGGCGAGTGCTCTGATATTAAATCTAAGAAAGACTACATAGAGAAAAACTGGCAGGCGGCTTATAAAGTCTTAGATAAGTCTGATTTTAATTTAAATTTAAATATGGTATGGAACACGTTAAAAAACAAGCCGGTAACTGAAGGCAACTTGGAAGAGCTTGCAGAGGAATATAAGGATATTGCTGGCCGAGTAAAGGCTATAATTGAGAGTAATAAAGCTATACCGAAATTGACCGACAAGGTAAGCGAAGTCATATGGGACAATAAAAACACTGCATGGTTCGACAAAGACTATTACAATGAGCAGCTATATAATCTAAGAGAGAAGACCAAAACAGAGGAAAGCTTAAAAGAGATAGTTGATGAGTTAGACTTACTTTATGATAAGCTGAAAAAGAACTATAGCAAGGAAGATATAGAAGCTGTGAACAAGGCGTTAGATGAATTTGACGACAGCGAACTTGTAAAGTACTTTGAATTGAGAGAACGTTTATTTGTCGATAAGAAAGATAGATATGAGCCTTGTAAAGAGTTAGTTGAATCTCTTGTAGCTAAGAAAAATGAGATCATTGTCGCAGCGAAGAAGAATCACAGCTTGAATGGCGTGAAAGCTGAGTTGGAAAAACTTTTATCCCACGAGAAAAGAATTGCACGAAAAGTTTTAAGCATAGAAGACAATACAAAAGAGGTAAAAGCGGTAATCAAACAGTATGGAAACGAAGCATGGTTCGACAAAGCTTACTTTGAAGAGTGGTTGCAAGGCGCAACAAAAGATAAGATTGCAACAGAATCCGATTTAGAATTAAGAGCAAACAACGTCGCCGCTATCTTGAACGACTTGGAAACTAATTTCAGCAAGAAAGAGATAAAGGCTGTAAACCAAAAGATAGATAGCCTAAAGAATAGCGACCTTCTAAAAGGAGATTTGGGCGACGACTATGCGGATTTGCGCAGCTCAGTTGAAAGTTCAATGGGTCGAGTTATTGCCGAAGCGAAGGAGAATCACAGCTTGAATGGCGTGAAAGCTGAGTTGAAAAAACTTTTATCTCACGAGAAAAGCATTGCACGAAAAGTTTTAAGTATAGAAGACAATACAAAAGAGGTAAAAGCGGTAGTCAAACAGTATGAAAACGAAGCATGGTTCGACAAAGCTCACTTTGAAGAGAGGTTGCAAGGCGCAACAAAAGATAAGATTGCAACAGAAGCCGATTTAGACTTAAGAGCAAACAACGTCGCAGCTATTTTGAACGACTTGGAAACTAACTATGTAAAGCACGCAAAGGCAGTGAACAATTACTTATCTAAAATAGACAACAGCGCGATTGTTAAAGGAGCCTGCACGCAAAGCAGCTACCTCGGCCTTAAGAAAGAGAACAAACTAACTTCTGAGCAATGCAATACGCTAAAGGATAAATTTGTTGCAGAGAGAGACCGCCTTGTTGAAGAAGCAAAGAGCAGCCATAGCGTGGTAGGTTTAGCACAGAAGTTGAAGAATCTCTACGGAAAAACAGATGAATATATTAATGATGTCGCTGATTTAAATGCTGACGCAGATAAGATTGAAGAGATAATCAACGAAGCTGGCAAGTTTGGCTTGATTGAAAAAGAAAACTTCAATAGTAAGCTCGAAGAGAATAAAGATTATTCTTTAGGCAACTTGCAAACCAAGAGAACCGCTATGAAAGCTTTCATGAATGAGCTGAAGACTAACTTCGGTATGGAAAATTTAAATACCTTAAACAGCTTGGATAGTGAGATTAATAAGATTATTTCAGCCTTCGGCGAGTATAAAGCAAGCTATGTTTCTCAATACAAAGAGAAATACGTTGCTAAGTGTAAAGAGCTGAAGGAGATGCATGACGCGGGTAAGGCAGTGGCAGAGCTGGAAAAATACAAGGACGATTTGCAAACAAAGCTTGACAAGGTTAAAACGTTCTGCAAAAACAACCCTGCGAAGTGTGGCAAACAAGAAAAAGGAGAATGATATTTTATGAACTGTAAGAAGAGCATGGCGACCTTCTTGGCGTTGGCTGTCGCGGCCAATGCCACCGGTGTGCCGGTGCGCGCTGAAGATAAATCTTTCTTAGAGCGAATAGAGGCGCTTGAGAACGCTAACTGGACGATGACACCATGGCGCAATGTCTTGAATGGCTTGGGAGACTTGCCGGACGATATCGATAAGCTGGATGAGTTCTTGCTGCAGGATAAATATTTCGATGGCAACTTGACGCTGGCTGAGAAGATCTTCAATGCGCCGAGAGAGAAATTTGCAAATTATAAAGGCTACAATGCATTAAATGCAAAGCGAGTTTTTGGCGGCAAGCTTAATAGGTACAATTTGACCAATACTTGCAAGTTGGCAACGACATCGGAAGAGATTTCGAATGAGCAAGAAGCTTATGACGCAATGCTGTTAGAGCATCGGTTTGATGACCGATCTGGTGACGTATGTATGTCGGATGAGGCTGTGCGTGCCTACCAGCAACAGGTTAATGAGTTGCTAGAGGGGTCTTGGCTGGACTTAGTTAACGGTACCGACCTTATGCTACATATGAAGGATGGTCGCGTATTTAACTGTGCTGACCTCCTACCTGGCGACCTGTGCCGCGACTTGATTCGAACCTTTACTGAGGAGGGCCGCGAGGCTGCAGAGAAGAAGCTCCGTGACGGCATTGCTGCACTACTTGTTGGTGCGTTTGTGCTGGGTGCTGCCATCATCGCTAAGTTGAAGTTCGGCGCTGGTACCACCACGACAACTGATGACGACGATCACGGTGGCGACGGCGATAACGGTGGCGGCGGCGAAAACGGTGGCGACGACGACGACGACGAAGAAGAAGATGGCGACGGCGAAGAAGA
>JAZQJR010000083.1:0-5265 GCA_045541715.1 Acutalibacteraceae bacterium | reverse complement strand
AATGTAAAAAATGAGGTTGCCAATTTGTTCCTACAAGGCAGAAAGGAAGAAGCAAGCAAGAAAAACTCCTGGCGGTCTGGATGTACGCATATGGCTATTCATTTATAACTATCGCCAATTTTTTAAAGTCAACGTTCATTCGGTGTTCGTTTGGATGAAGAGTTTTGCGAAAAAAAAACTATTTCAAACCGGATCCAATTGACGATAGCGTAGTGATTGAACTCGATGAAATGTGACATTTTTACGCTCAAAAAAAGACGAGTTTGGATCTGGATAGCGTATTGCCCAACAACAAAACAGCTCATCGATCGGGAGTGTGGCGCGCGAAATGCTGAAACATTTAGAAAAATGTACGAGCGATTGAAAAAGTGGAACGTAAAAGTATTCTTTAGCGATCGATACGGTGTTTATCGTGATTTTAAACCACGCGAATGCCTAGTTTAAACAAAAACAGGAATATGGTTTATTGAAAGCGACAGCCTTTCAACGCCACCGGTTTGCGAGATTTAGACGAAAAATCTGCTTGCTTTTCCCGATCAATAAAAATGATTAACTTGACTATGTTCCTTTACGCGGCCTTTCATGTCAATAAATCTATCGATATAGTTATTTAGCCAACACTCCTCGTTTTTTTAATACTTGATTATAAAAAACGCTCCCGACTTTAGAGTTAGAAGTTTCTTTTTAGCAGGGACAAATTGGCTACAATCATTAACAAGATTTTGAATACGAATTTTACTGTTTCTGAGGACCAAAAATGTACTTTGAACGCCGATGTAGCAACGGGATGTAGTATTTCAGTCGTTATAGAATAAATATCTGTATAAACAAATTTCTAAAAAAAGAAAAATATTACGAAACATAAAATTGGAGGATACTATCAAGGAAATTTTCTATCTCTAACTATAATACCAAACGTCCTTTCCCAAGGCTTGCGCATACTCGATCTCACTCCTGGTGCTATCCCCAATATAGCCGTCCACATTCACGACAAAAATCGCATCCGAAAGCCGTATTTTTTCTTTGTGCATTGCCTTGAGAGTAGAAATTTCCTCAGCTGTGTAGGTATCTTGGCCGCTTCTCGTCAAGTCAATCGGAGTAAACACACAGTTTCCTTCGAGTGTCAGCTTCTCAGCAAGCTTTGTCATCTCGCTTTTAAACTTGTAGCTGCCGCACATGGTAATTATCTTCACGTTATAGCTCCTTATCTCTGTTTAGAACTCCGCACTGCCGGTTGTCCTCGGGAAAGGCAGCACATCTCGGATGTTTGATATGCCCGTCAAGTACATAATGAGGCGCTCGAAGCCAAGGCCAAAGCCTGAATGCACAGCCGTTCCATAGCGGCGCAAGTCGAGGTACCACCAATAGTCCTCCTCAGGCAAATTTAGCTCTTTCATGCGCTCAACCAAACGCTCGAGTCTCTCCTCGCGCTGACTTCCTCCGACAAGTTCTCCGATGCCAGGCACCAGCAAGTCCATCGCGGCAACGGTCTTTGCGTCCTCGTTTTCGCGCATATAGAATGACTTGATGGCCTTCGGGTAGTCGATGACGAAGACCGGCCGCTGGTAGGCTTGCTCGGTCAGGTACTTCTCGTGCTCGGTCTGCAGGTCGATGCCCCACGAGACCTTGTACTCGAACTGGTCGTTGTGCTCCTCCAGAATCTTGACGGCATCCGTGTACGTTACTACCGCAAAATCGGCCTTTGCGACCTTTTGCAGGCGCTCGATGAGACCTTTATCGTAAAAATTGTTAAAGAACTCCATGTCCGCCGGACAAGCCTTCAGAACATAGTCGATGACGAATTTCACCATATTTTCAGCGACTTCCATGCAGTCGTTCAGGTCGGCAAAGGCCATCTCCGGCTCGATCATCCAGAATTCTGCGGCGTGACGCTGTGTGTAGGACTTCTCTGCGCGAAAAGTCGGACCAAATGTGTAAATTTTCCCAAATGCCATCGCCATACATTCGCCCTCGAGTTGACCTGAAACCGTAAGTGACGTGCGCTTTTGGAAGAAATCCTGCGAGTAGTCGACTTGGCCCTCCTTCGTCTTAGGCACATTTTCAAGGTCAAGCGTCGTAATCGTGAACATCTCGCCGGCGCCCTCGCAGTCGCTGCCCGTGATGATCGGCGTGTGCGCATAAATGAAGCCCTGCTCCTGGAAAAACTTGTGAATCGCGTAGGCGGCCGCCGAGCGCACCCTGTAGGCCGCGCTGAATGTGTTCGTCCTCGGGCGCAAGTGTGCAATTGTACGAAGATATTCGAGGGTGTGGCGCTTCTTCTGCAGCGGATAATCGCTCGTGGACTTGCCCTCTATGAAAATCTCTTCAGCTTGAACCTCAAATGGCTGCTTTGCGTCAGGCGTCAAGACGAGTTGACCCTTAACACGTACCGCTGAGCCAACATTTAGCTTTTCGACTTCTTTAAAGTTCTCGACCTTCTCCTCGAGAAAAACAACCTGCAGGTCCTTAAAGTAGCTGCCGTCGTTGAGCTGCATAAAACCTAGTGACTTCGAGTCTCGAATTGTCTTGACCCAGCCGCAAATTGTCACAGCTTCGCCCGAAAACCTCGAAGAATCCCTATAAAGCTCCGCAATTTCAGTTCTCTTCATAATCAAATTCAACCGCTCAGCACCGCCGTTTTGCGGTCCCGCCTTTCCGCTAGTTTCGTTGATATTATTGTAGTTCGCGCGAGGAGAAACGTCAACACGCGCGCCGTCGAGAAATCGCTTAGAGGCGAAACAGTAGCACTCTTGCGAAATTAACAGAGTTGCGAAATTCAAATACCAGCAACCAAAGTAAAACGTAGAGAAAAGTGTTTTTTCGGTAGCGTTAGCGTTATGGAAGAATCTGAAATAGCTTAACTAAGGCTGCGATACATTTTATTGAGATCTTTTTGTTCTGTTCTCGCTCTTGCTTCGATAAAGGTCGATTTTTGCGAGACTTTTTCGGCGAAATGGAATTCGCATGCAATTTTGTAAGTCCTTGATAGCCGCTATCGGCCGTTTTAGTTGTACTCCTGAATTATTCGCTATTTTTTCATGTTTCATACTGCATGTTTATTTTCGGAAGAGGTCTAATGAAAACTTAGCAATACCATTCTATAAAAAAAGATCCCCCACAATCCTCTTAAACGTCGGACCACAGCTGTCGCCCCCTCCTTTTGCGTCCTCGGCGAGAACAACTATCACATATTTAGGCTCATTGGAAGGATAAAAACCAGCATACCAGGCTTGAACAACCGGTCGGTCGTCAATTTTTATTCCGGTTTGTGCTGTACCGGTTTTTGCTGCAGCCGTGCCATTCTCTGGCTTGCCTTTTGCGCTCGTGCCGTACTCGACAGAAGCCTCCATCGCCTTTAGCAAGCTATCCGCGCATTCCTTCGTTAAAACTCTAGTGAGATTCGGCTTGGCCGTTTTTTGCACGAAGCTTAAATTCTCATTAACAAGGCCAATCACCAGTTTTGGCGCGCAATAAAGCCCGCCGGAGGCGATCGTGTTTATTAGCGCAGCTATCTGCAAAGGCGTAACAAGTAACTTGCCCTGCCCGAAAGAAAAGTTGGCGAGGATTCGTTCGTTTGAGAGGCTATCTTCTGATGGCAGCACGCCAGCCTTTGAGGTTAACCCTGGTGCCAACTCAATTTCCTTGGCCAAGCCTAGCCGTCGAGAAACCTCCAGCAACTTTTCGCCACCGAGCGAGAGCGCCTTCTCAATAAAATATGTGTTGCATGAAAGCGCAAGCGCCTGCTCTAGATCGACATCCCCGTGAGGCTTGTCGTTGAAACAGTGAAACTCATGCTCATCCACGGCGCAGTGACCTATGCAATGATATATTTCGCGCGGATCAAGGTCTGATTCCAGAATCGCAGCGGCCGTAACGAGCTTAAAAACTGAGCCGATATTGTACGGCAAAAGGGCACGATTAAGCAGCGGAGAGTCGACGTCCTCAAGCACGGAGGCGACGTCTGTTTGAGAAAAAGTCGGCATACTCACGCACGCCCTTATCTCGCAGTTCGGCACCTCCGCTACGATAATTGCGCCCTTCTTGATGTACTTTTCGGCGGCACTCTGCGCGAT
Organism: Acutalibacteraceae bacterium; assembly: GCA_045541715.1. GTDB lineage: Bacteria > Bacillota > Clostridia > Oscillospirales > Acutalibacteraceae > CAG-557. The sequence continues at coordinate 1,192 of JAZQJR010000083.1, read as the reverse complement.
CCTTTGAACATTTTCATCCAGCGTCAAAACAACGCCCTTGCTGCACTTGTACATCGTGTTCTCAATAGCCGCACTCTCTCCGGGAATACGCCGATTTAGCGCATCGACCTTGTACCTCACGAAAATATTTCCCGTGGCGCTGTTCAAATAGTCGTTAAAGGCCTTCTCGATGCCGCAAACTCCCTGCCTATCGCCGTCGAGGTAGCCAATTATATGCGGCGCCAAGTTGCCATTGCCACTAGAATATCTCCTCGGCACCTTGAACGTACTTATACCCTTGGCGATGAGATGTTTCTCGTCGGTAAGTGGCATCGTAAACGGCTTTCCGTCTTTCATTTTTTCTAGCGCAATTTTTTGTTCTTCCTCGTTTAGCAGCTGCGACAATGCAGCCATCGTGTTAAGCTCCGGCGTCACCGCGATGTATGTCTCCTCCGCTTTGCCCACAAGCGGCCTTTTGTTGCAGTCATAAATGTTTCCTCGCATCGACGCGACCTTTAACTTGTAAGAGCTCTGCTGCGCAGCGGCGTCGCAAAGCACCTCTCCTCGCGAGATCTTGTAGGTATTCACGACGCCCACGCCTAGCAGCACCATGAGCAGCGAGAAAAATACGACGGCTCGTTTGTACATAAAAATCACCCACGGCTATTATTGGCACGATGGGCAATTTTTATATGAAAATTGGGGCTGACCTAATCGAGCATTTAAATAAAACACGAAAGACAAAATGCTGATTTCAGGTGAGAAAAATTCTTTTTAGCACGCGCAAATAAATTAAACCCATTAACAAAAATTTTGGGGACTGCCCTTAGAAGCATTTATGATATACTAGATTTATGAAATGTAAATCATGTACTGACGAAACAAATCAAATAAAAGCTGGAAAAACAAAGGCGGGAACCCAAAAGTACAAATGCAAAATATGCGGAAAATATTACACCGCGGAAAACAAAAAGAGAGGCCATAGTGAAGAAACCAAAAATCAGGCGATAAAATTATATTTGGAGGGAAATAGTGGCCGAGCAGTCGGCCGAATTCTGGGAATCGGGAAAAATATGTGCCTGTATTGGATTCGGAAATATGCGAAAAATATTGAGCCCAAAGAGACTCCAAATACGCGGGTTAACGTCATTGAAATGGACGAACTGTACAGCTTCGTCGAGAGAAAAAAACAGATTTTACGCGATAACGCTGG
>JAZQJR010000082.1:0-15431 GCA_045541715.1 Acutalibacteraceae bacterium | reverse complement strand
GGGCCTTCGGCCAGCCCAGAGCGCAACTTCGTTGGACTCTGGGCCACAACGAAAATAAAAATTTATTTTCGTTGGCCTCGCGGCCGCAGTGGCTGCAGAACAACAAATTTCGCAAAATTTATACGGCACTCCATAAAAATTACTCCACGGATACGATGAAGTAGTCGAGTGGCTGCTGGCCGTTTATCAGCGTCACGTCGACGTTCGAACCGACCTTAGCTTGAATTTGCGAGAAAGCGGAGTCAGCCTGTTCCTCGGTGATGCCGTTGCCGTAAATGAGTGTAATGAAGGAGGTGTTCTTGTCCGTCAACGAGTGCACCAACTTGACCACCGACTTAACCGGGTCCTTAGCCTTATGTACGAGTTTTCCGCTTGCGAAGGCCAAAATGTCGTCCTTCTTGATCTTGAAGCCGCCGTACTCAGAGTCTCTCGCGGCGAAGGTGATTTGACCAGACTTCACGTGCGCGACCGCATCGCTCATGAGCTTGAAGTTTTCCATCACGCCGAGTTCCGGGTTGAAGGCCAACATCGCGGCCAGCCCTTGAGGGATCGTGCGCGTGGGCAACACGATGATTTTCCTGTCCGTCGCGAGTGGAGCGGCCTGCTCTGCGGCGAGAACGATATTTTTGTTATTCGGCAGAACGAACACATTTTTGGCCGGCGTTGCAAGAGCTGCTTCAAGGATGTTCTCGACGCTCGGATTCATAGTTTGGCCGCCGCCGACAACATTTAAGCAACCCAAGTCGTTAAACAAAGTCTTGAGTCCATCTCCGGCCGCGACCGCAACAAAACCGATCTCCTCAGTTGGCTCAACGGGCTCAAGTTTAACTTTCTTCGGCGCAGCGGCCTTTGCTGATTTATTTTGCTCGCGCATATTTTCAACTTTGACTTTAAGAAGTTGGCCAAAACTAAGCGCCTCTTGAAGCGCCAAGCCGGGGTCCTCGGTATGGACGTGAACCTTGATAATTTCCTCATCGTCCACGACGACAACGCAGTCGCCAATGGTCTCAAGGTAGGTGCGCAGCTTCTCGGGTGGGGTCAAGATGTCCTTGTCGCGCCCCACGATGAACTCCGTGCAGTAGGTAAAATTAATTTCCTCGTCGAATTCGCTAATCACGGAGCTAAACTCGCTGTCGAAAATCTCGGTCTCGCTGGTCTTAGATGAGGCGTCGTTCTCGATGATTGTGCCGTCTCTAAAGACCGACATCATGCCCTCGAAAATTAAGCAAACGCCCTTGCCACCAGCGTCGACGACGCCGGCCTTCTTAAGTACCGGAAGCAAGTCGGGGGTCGTCGCGAGGGCCTCATTGGCGCCCTTGCAGATCTCCTCCCAGACGTAGACCGAATCATCACTTATGTTCGTGGCGGCCTTGCCCTTCTCGTAGGCCACCCTCGCAACGGTAAGCATTGTGCCCTCGGCCGGCTTCATAACGGCCTTGTAGGCGGCGTCGACGCCGATGGAGAGCGCATTGACAAGGTCACGGCCGGTTGCGTTCTCAAGGTCGCAAAGGCCCTTCGAAAAGCCCCTAAATAGAAGTGAGAGAATCGTGCCGGAGTTGCCTCTGGCGCCGCGCAGGAGCGCAGAAGCCGCAATGGAAGCAATCATCCCGATGGGCAAGTCTTGCTCGGCTTTTTGCAGCTCCGCCAGCGCCGAGGCCATCGTCATGGACATATTCGTGCCGGTATCGCCGTCGGGCACCGGGAAAATATTCAGCTTATCCACCGCGTCCTTATTCTTAGCGATGTTGTTCGCGCCCGAGATGATGGCGTTTAAAAGACGATTTCCGTTAATCAAAATTATACTCTCCTTTATAAGTAAACACCGTTGCGTTACTTTTGACGAATTTTAAAGAGAAACCTTGTGCATTCGAAAGTTATTATAACATAAAAGCACTATTTTTTCAAATTTAGCGCGTGGCTCACCGAGCAGATAGGCTAATTTTGCCAGAAATATTTGTGATAATCGAGCTAAGAAGAAGTGTAATAATATTGACAAGAACGATGCCGGCGCCGGTAGGTAGGTTGAAGAGAAAAGAAATTAGCATCCCGCATATGAAACAAAAAATCGAGAAGAATGCAGAGAGAATCACGAGATATTTAAAGCTGCGTACGAATTTTTTAGCGATTATGGCCGGGAAAATAATCAAACTGGAAATCAAAAGCGTGCCCATCATCCTCATGCCGATGACCACCGTAAGCGCAGTTAGAAAGGAAATCAAAAACTGGTAAAACGTGATGTTCACGCCGATGGCCTTAGCAAAATCTTCGTCCGCGGTGACGATGAAAAGGCGATTATAAAAAATGGCAAAAATCGAAAGCACAACGACCGACAAAATGATACTCATCGTGACGTCGGTCTGGCTCATCGCGAGGATGCTGCCGAACATATAGCTATAGACGTCCATGTTGAAGCCCTTCGACAGCGCCGTGACGATGACGCCAAAGGCCAGCGCGCTCGTCGAGAAGATGCCAATCGCGACGTCGCCGTTAATTTTTTTACTTTGGCTGACGTACATGATGATGAACGAGGCGACAATCACGAATGGCGTCGCGACGAGCACGGGGGAGACCCCAACGGCCATTGCTAGCGAGAGCGAGGCAAAACCAACATCCGAGAGGCCATGCCCGATGAGCGAATAGCGCTTCAGAACGAGGATGACGCCCAGCAGCGACGCGCACAACGACACCAGCACGCCCACGACTATCGCGCGCGACATGAAGGGATACGCGAGCGCGTTGACAAAATCATTTATATTCATAGATTTCCACCACAAGCACAAAAATTATATTTCTCCCACTCGGCGACCGAGCCACAAAACTTAAGCTCGCCGCTCAGCACGACAACCTTTGAGGCGTACTTTTTAACGGCATCCAAGTCGTGAGAAATCATCACAATGGTCGTCTTATCCTCGGCGTTAACCTGGTTTAGCAGCTTGTAAAAATTCTCAGCAGTATCGTGATCAAGGCCGGTGCAAGGCTCATCGAGGACCAAAATCTTCGGACTTTTCACGATGGCTCTCGCAAAGAGAACACGTTGCTGTTGGCCGCCAGAGAGCTCTCCAAAACGATGCTTTGCGAGGGAGGTTATCTTAGCTTTCTCCAAGGCGATTTCGGCTTGATGCTTATTTTCCTTCGAGTAGAACGGCAACTTAAAGCCACCTTGCAGACTCTGTGTGCCAGAGAGGACAATCTCCTCGACGGTGGCCGGAAAATCGAGGGCAATCCCGCTAGCTTGCGGCAAGTAGGAGATGTCGTTTTTCTTGCAATTGATTTTTATTTCGCCGCTCGAGATGGGGTTCAGGCCGAGAATCGTCTTAATCAGTGTGCTTTTGCCAGAGCCGTTGTTCCCGAGGATGCACACGTAGTCGCCCGCGCTTACAGTCAGGTCGATGTCCTTGAGCACAAAAACGGTCTTGTAGCCGATGCGGTAAGTGACGTTCAGCCGGTTAATCGTGATAAGACTCATCAGTTCAGCCCCTGCCTTAGGTTTTCGAGGTTTTCGCGCATCAGCTCGACGAATGTGACGCCGCTTTCGAGTTGCTCCTTAGTTACGTTGTGGAGAGTGCTAAATTTCAAGGTTTTTACGCCGGTTTGCTCCGCGATAGAGTTAGCAATCTTTGGCTCCGAGAACTCCTCGTAATAAACGGCGGGAATGTCATTTTTCTTAATGAAATCGAGAATTTTAGCGACTTTCTTCACGCTCGGCTCAGCCTCGGTAGAGCAGCTGTCGAAGGCCGAAATGTAATCAAGACCGTAGTGTTTGATGAAATATAGGTGCGCAAAGCGGCCCGCAAACACGATGCTTTTACGCTTGGAGGTGCTTATCATGTCGTTAAAGTCTGCATCGAGTTCAATCAGTTTCTGCTTGAGGTTTTCAGCGTTATTTTTATAATAGCTACTATTTTGAGGGTCCTTTTCGCAAAAAGCCGCGGCTATGTTCTCGACCATTTTGGCTGCCAGCGTTAAGTCAAGCCAAATGTGCGGGTCGAGGTTGTGCTCGTGTTCGTGATGGTCATGCTCGCCGTGATGATGACTGTGATGTTCGGACTCGATCAAGTCAATGCCGCTAGAAACGTCGGCAATTATCAGCTTGTCGTTTTTCACGCTCGAGATAACTCGGTCCGCCCAAGGCTCCATTTCCTTACCGGTGTACAAGAATACATCTGAGCTGGAAATTTTTAGAACATCAGCAGGGGAAGGGTCGTAAGTGTGACTCTCGCTGCCGGGCGGCAACAAAAGAGAGATCTCAGCTTTATCGCCAGCGATTTGCCTTGCAAAGTCGTACTGCGGGAAAAGCGATGCCGTGACTTTAATTTTATTAGTTGCTGATTCAGAGCTGCGCGATGAGCAGCCGGTGACCATAAAACTTGCAAGCAAAACCGTGCCAAGCGCTACAATTGAGTGAAAATTTTTCAAAATTTGAGCCATAAATTAATTGCCTTTCACGAGTCGTATTTCAAGGTTAATCTTACCAAATTGTAGCTGTGGTGTCAATTTAAAGGTTACATGGAAAGTGCCACAAGCGAGCTTTTGTGTGTAATTTTAATTCCCTTAGCGGATTTTAAATTCCCCTTCGAAAGTTGTATAATATATGTATCAAATTTTTGTGGGGAATTTTATGGAAAACTTTGTGCACTTGCACGTGCATAGCGAGTACAGCTTGTTGGACGGCGCGTGCAAAATTAAAGATATGGTGAGTCGGGCGAAGGAGTTAAATCAGCCGGCGATAGCGATGACGGACCACGGCAGCATGTATGGCGTGGTGGATTTTTATAAGGCGGCGAAGAAAGAGGGCATAAAGCCCATCATTGGTTGCGAGGTCTATGTGGCAAAGCGCAGCCGGTTCGATAAAGTTCGCGAGTTCGACTCGGAGATTTACCACCTGGTTTTGCTTTGCAAGAACAATGTCGGCTATAGGAACCTGATAAAAATGGTCTCGCAGTCGTTTATCGAGGGATTTTACAACAAGCCGCGCATCGATGAAGACCTTTTGTGGGAGCACAGCGAGGGCCTTATCGCCTTGTCGGCGTGCTTGGCTGGAGCCATCCCGAGAGCCTTGAATCGCAACGACTACGAGAGCGCTAAGGAGATTGCACTAAATTATCGCGAAATCTTTGGTGAAGATAACTTTTACATAGAGCTGCAAAATCACGGCTTGGCCGACGAGGTACGCATTTTACCAATGCTTAGGCGTCTCTCGCAAGAGACCGGTATCCCAATGGTCGCGACGAACGACTGCCACTACATCTCGCGCGAGGATAGCCGGATGCACGAGGTGCTGCTATGCATCCAGACGAACCACACCGTCGAGGACGACGACAAGATGGATTTCGGAACGGACCAGGTTTACATCAAGTCGACCGAGGAAATGCGTGAGCTCTTTGGGGACTACGAGGGCGCCTTGGAGAATACCGTGAAAATCGCGGAACGGTGCAATGTCGAGTTTGAATTTGGTCAGACGAAATTGCCGCACTTTGACGTGCCCAACGGACAGGATCACTACGAGTACTTCAAAGAGCAGTGCTACAACGGCTTGCGCAAGAACTACGGCGAAAACCCGGCCAGCGCGCTGGTGGACCGCCTAGAATACGAGCTCTCCACTATAAAGCGGATGGGCTATGTGGACTACTTTCTCATCGTGCACGACTTCGTGCGCTACGCCAAGAGTGTGGGCATCGCGGTGGGGCCGGGACGAGGCTCTGGCGCAGGCAGCTTGGCCGCATATTGCATCGGCATTACCGGCATCGACCCTATCAAGTACAACCTGCTGTTTGAGCGCTTCTTGAACCCCGAACGCGTGAGTATGCCGGATTTCGATATCGACTTTTGCTATGTGCGGCGCCAGGAGGTCATCGACTACGTCATCCGCAAGTACGGCCATGACCACGTTGCGCAGATTATAACCTTCGGAACAATGGCCGCGCGCGGTGCGATTCGTGACGTCGGACGAGCTTTGGCTATCCCTTACGCGGAGGTCGATGCCGTCGCGAAACTGGTGCCCATGGAGCTCGGAGTGACACTCGAGAAGGCGCTTTCTAGCTCGGTTGACTTGCGGAAAAAATATGAGGAAGATCCAAAAATAAAAGAGCTCATCGACATGGCGAAGAAGCTCGAGGGAATGCCGCGTCACGCCTCGACGCACGCGGCCGGAGTTGTCATCACGGAGCAGCCGGTGAGTGAGTATGTGCCGCTCGCAAAGAACGACGAGGCCGTCGTGACGCAATTCCCTATGACGACGCTCGAGGAGCTCGGCCTTTTGAAGATGGACTTTCTTGGGCTGCGCACTCTCACGGTAATAAAAGACACCGAAAAAATGGTGAAAGAGCTCGACCCGGAGTTTAGCATCGAGGGCATCGACCTGCGCGACAAAGAGGTCTTCGCGATGATGTCCAAGGGCCTAACTCAGGGCGTTTTTCAATATGAATCGGTCGGGATGAAAAATGTCTTGATGCAGCTCAAGCCGGACAGCATCGAGGACCTCATCGCGGTGATTTCGCTGTATCGGCCCGGGCCCATGAGCTCGATTCCGCAGTACATCGAGAACCGGCACCATCCGGACAAAATCACCTACAAGCATCCGCTGCTGTCGGACATCCTCGACGTAACCTACGGTTGCATCGTCTATCAGGAGCAGGTCATGCAGATTTTCCGGAAGTTGGCCGGCTTCTCGCTGGGTAGGGCCGATATTGTTCGACGTGCGATGTCCAAGAAGAAAAAAGACGTCATGGAGCGTGAACATCAAATATTCATTCACGGGCTCGTCGACGAGGCGGGCAACGTCGAGGTGGAAGGTTGCATTCGTCGCGGTATAAGCGAGAAAATTGCCTCGAGTATCTACGCCGAGATGGAAAGTTTTGCCTCGTACGCCTTCAACAAGTCTCACGCGGCGGCATATGCGCTCATCTCCTACCAGACGGCCTATCTGAAGTGCAAGCATCCCAAGGAGTATATGGCGGCGCTCATCACGAGCGTGCTGGATAACGTCAGCAAGGTGGTCGAGTACATCGACGAGTGCAAGAGCCTCGGGATTAGCGTCCTGCCGCCGGATGTAAACGAGAGCGAGGAGCGCTTTACGGTCTCCGGTGAGGACATTCGCTTTGGCTTGCTCGCCATTAAAAGTATTGGCCGCGCGCCGATTGAGCAGATTGTTGAGGAGCGCAAGAACGGTAAGTTTAAGTCCTTGTACGACTTTTGCAAGCGCATGTATGGCAAAAATATGCAGAAGCGCGTAGTCGAGAATTTAATTAAGGGTGGCGCGTTCGACAATCTGGGTGCGAATCGGCGCCAGATGTTGACGGTTCTCGACGGCATCTTTGAGGGCCTTGCAGTGGAGCGGAAAAATAACATCGAAGGGCAGATAGGTTTCTTTGACACGATAAAAACCGAGTTGGATGCGCAAATTGAGATGCCCAACTTGTGTGAGTTTCCACAAGAGGAGCTCCTTAAAATGGAGCGCGAAATTACAGGATTATACTTGTCTGGCCACCCGTTAGCCGAGTTTTCCGAGTTGATAAAAACTCAAAAATATGCCAAAATCGGCGACATTTTAGCGAGCTCGAAGGAGGAAGTTCCTAAGCATCGCGACGGCGACAGGATAAAAATTTTAGCGATTATCTCCGACGTGAAGCTGAAGACCTCGAAGAATAATCGCACCTTCGCCTATGTGACACTCGAGGATATGTACGGTACGATGGAGATGATGGTTTTCGGCTCCGTGCTCGAGAGGAGCTCATTTTTGCTGAGCGACGGCAATATAGTCGAGGTTCACGCCAGGATAAGCGTGCGCGAGGACGAGGAACCAAAACTCATGTGCGATGAGATCATTTCTGCGCCGAATCCTAGTGCTATGCCGGAAAAGAGTGCCGAGGCGCCTCAACAGAAGTCCGCGAAAAATCCTGGCCTCTACCTGCGTGTGAAATGCAAAGACTGCTTCGAGTACGAGCGCGCGACGTTGCTTTTGAGCATCTTCGAGGGGCGCACGCCGGTGTACATCTTCCTTGAGGAAGAAAATAAGTTGACCCTCGCGCCGCGCAAAATGTGGGTTGCCATGAATAAAGTGCTGCTCGGTGAGCTGAAAAATCAACTGGGGGACAAAAATGTGGCTGTACGAGAGTAAGGCGGGAATGCTCTGGCTGCACCGCGAGGCGCCGAAGGCCCCAACGGGGCCCTCGGCCGACCAGGAGCCCAACAAAGTTGGGCTCCTGGATACAAATAAAATAAATATTTATTTTATTTGGTCTCGCGGTCCGCGTAGAGCTGCGCTAGAGTCTTACATTTCTTTTGAATACTTGCTGAAGTAATATATCTGCAAAGCAAGCGTAGATAGCGTTAACACGCTTAAAATGAGCACTGCAATCATATCGACCATTTTGCTCAAAGACAGGTAGGCAGTTACCAAAGGCAAGATATAAGAAATTACGTCAAAGGCCTTTGCTTTCGAGCGCATCGTTATATTTTGAATGCGCTCGTCTTTCCTTGCGAGCTCAACGTTTTTCAGATGCTCTTTGTCCTTTGCTGCGGCAATAGATGCCAGCGCCATGCTTATAGAAAACGATATAATTGCCAGCAAATATAGCGCACCTGTTATGTAGATATTTGAAATGACACTTTGGCTAACTACAGCGGCCACAAACGACATCATGGCCAACACAATAAGGCATCTCGCAAATACAACGGTCCTAGTTTTTTTCATAAAATCAATCTCCTTCGTAAATAAAAATTTCTTCGATACTCGTATTAAAAAACTTTGCAATCTTGAAAGCCAGCGTAATCGACGGGTTGTAGCGGCCATTCTCCAGGGAGCTTATCGTTTGCCGCGTGACCTCCAACGCATCAGCGAGCTCTTGCTGACTGATTTTATGCTGCTTTCTGATTGCCTCAATATGGTTTTTCACCCTCTCACGCTCCAAAATAAAATGTAAAGTCGACTTTGCATTCAGCTTAACACAATTAAAACGATTTGTAAAGTGAACTTTACAACGGTACGTGCCCTAATCTAGCAGCTGGCGGCCGCGAGGCGCCGAAGGCCCGTAGGGCCTCCGGCCAAGCCCAGAGCTCAACGTTGTTGAGCTCTGGGCCACAAAGAAAATAATATTTTCTTTGGCCTCGCGGCCCGGCTGGGTAGCTAATCCAATGAAAATGCTCACCTAGGGCACTCCTTTACCATGTGGCGTTTTTCAATTTGAAGTTTTTCGACTTTTCCAGCGACTATGCCCACGGCTGGCCCAGAGTTGTACTAACTTTCGCGTTGCGAAATGCGGCCGATGTGCTATAATGGCCGTAAAGAATGTTGTGCACGGAGGGGCTTTTATGAGTAAGAAAATTGGTGTTCTGGCGAGCGGCGGCGACGCACCTGGGATGAATGCGGCCATTCGAGCGGTGGTTCGGGCGTGTTTAAGTCGAGGCATGCAGGTTGTCGGCATTCGTCGAGGATACAATGGTTTGCTTGCTGCGGACGCGATTCCTATGGATTTCAGCTCGGTTTCGGGGATCATCAGCAAGGGCGGCTCGATTTTGTATTCGGCTCGCAGCAAGGAGTTCAAGACGAGTGAGGGTGTTCTTCGCGCGAGGGACAACTGCAAGCAACTTGGCCTCGATGGGCTGGTTGTTATCGGCGGAGACGGCTCTTTGCGAGGAGCGATGGAACTTAGCGAAGCGGGGATTCCTTGCGTGCTAGTGCCCGCGACGATCGACAACGACGTGCCTTGCAGCGAATACTCGATTGGCTTTGATACGGCTTCGAACACCGCGATACAGATGATTGATAAGATTCGCGACACGGCGGAGGCCTTTGAGCGGTGCATCGTCGTCGAGGTAATGGGCCGCCGTTGCGGGAACATCGCCTTGCAGACGGGAATATCTGCGGGCGCGACGGCGATACTATTACCGGAGGCGGACTTCGATCTGCAAAGGGACGTCATCGACAAGATTAAGGCGCTTCGCGGCAAGGGGCAAAATCATTTCATTGTGGTTGTCGCGGAGGGCGTTGGCGGACTCGAGGACCTTACGCAGCGAATCGCCGAGGGAACTGGCGTGGGAGCTCGATCGACGGTGTTGGGACATGTTCAACGAGGCGGAGTCCCTACCGTGCGCGACCGAGTGATAGCGACTGAGATGGGCGCAAAGGCTGTTGAAGTTTTGGCGGCAGGCAGCGAGTCTAAGGTTATCTCGATGAACGAGGGCAAGATTGTCGCACATGATATTTTAGAGGGAATGGACAGGAAAACGTCGTTCGATGTCGATTTATATCAGACAGCCCTGAGGATTTCTATATAAAATTAATGTGCATTTAGACCAATTCACCAAACTTGCGATGCGTCCTTGCTTTTACTTATCGCTTATGGTAAACTTTGAGGCAATGACATGAAAGAGGGTTGAGTTATGAAGAAAACTGCGTTAATTTTGATGCTTGCAGCAATGGCGGTGACTTTTCCTGGATGTGGCGCAAACGTTTCCATCAACGGCGACCATCAATCACAAAGTCAATCTGAAGATAACACCAATGAGCCTGAGCCAAGCAAAACTCAGGAGTTTAAAGGTCAGATCGGCGACTTTAAAGTTACGATCGGCAGCCTTAAGCTTACGACCTCCAGCAAAGACAAGAAGGCCGCGCAGGTCGCATATGTGTTTACTAATGGCTCCGATAAGACCGTGACATTTGATCAGGTTCTGTCGGCGGAGGCCTACCAAAATGACACAGCCTTACCCCAAGCTTCGATGAAGGATCAAGCCTATGATATAGAAAATCTCCTAACCGAGGTTAAACCGGGTGAGACAAAGGTTGTTTACGAATCCTATGTTTTGCAGGATGAGTCCGATGTGACCATTAGGGTGTGCAAGGCCGGACAGACCGAGCAAGAAGAGCAAAACGACACAACTATGATTACAAGAACTTTTAAAGTAAAATAAAATTTCTCCTAATATAGTGAAGACCGCAATACTGTGGCCTTCATTATATTTTTGCGCGTTTTTTGTGAATATAGCCTCGCGCGCTGTACATATTCATTTAAAAAGATTATAATAAATATTCACTTGGTTTTTGAATGGGTGTGTTTTGGTGAAGGAGAAAAAGATAAAAAGAAATGATCAATCGTTCATGCAAGGGACTGTAATTTTGACGGCTAGCCTGCTTTTGGTCAAGGTTATGGGCATTTTATTTCGGATTTTCGTAACCGGCATGATCGGACCGACCGGCGCGACTTACTTTACGGTGGCATACGAGATTTATAATCCACTTTTCGCGCTCGCAACGGCCGGTTTGCCCATAGCAATTTCCAGAATGGTCTCCGAGAGCGTCGCAAAAGGGCGCTATCGCGATGTGAGAAAAATAAAAAAAGTATCAATTCCGATATTTCTTCTCACCGGCACAATTGGCTTAATTTTGATGCTTTTCGGCGCCTTTATAGTACCCAAACTGCCATTCGTAAACGTACCAGGCGCGATTTATTCGGTTCTTGCGCTCGCGCCGACGATATTTTTCGCGTGCCTCATGTCAATTTATCGCGGATACTATCAAGGCCTTAAAAATATGACTCCAACGGCGACTTCTGAGGTTATCGAGGCGAGCTGCAAATTTTTTATCGGTTACGCGTTGTCGTATGGGATAATTCGTTTTGGCGTGAGGGAATACCTTACAAAAGGGACGTTCCTCGGCAAACCCTACGCGACGCGAGAACTGGCCGAGGCGGCCATTATGCCCTTGGCTTCGGCGGGAGCCATCTTAGGGATTTCCATCGGAGCGGCGGCTGGCTTTATATACTTATTTTTGAGAGACAAATTCAAAGGTGACGGAATAAGCGCTTCAGAGCTAGCAAATTCAGCCGAAGCCAAGGATGGCAAGGTAATATCCAAGGTGCTAATTTCTAGCGCGTTGCCGATTGGCTTAGGTGCTATAATCATGAATGTGGCTGGCTTGATCGATACGACCCTAATTTTGCATCGAATTCAATACATAATGGAAAACTTCCCCGGCGAACTTTTAGCGCAGTATGGGGGCAAAATAAGCGAAACAGTGCTAAAAAGTAAGGATGGCGTTCACGGCTTCTTAATGGGCTGTTATTCGTTCACTTTGCCGCTCATGATGTTAGTACCCGCGATCACTCAAGCGTTCGGAATAGTGGCCTTACCGTCGGTTACAAGAGCATGGACGCTAAAAGATAGCGCAAAACTCAAAAAAAGCATGGAAACTGTTCTGCGAATGACGATGCTAGTGACGATTCCGGCGGGAGTGGGCTTGTCAGTATTGGGGCCAAATCTTTTGAGCGTGATTTATCGGAATCGACCAAATGCTGTTGCAATCGCCGCGGAAATCATCCCAATATTGGGCATCGCGACAATATTTACGGCCGCTAGCACGCCGGTTTGTAGTATGTTGCAGGCCGTCGGCCGAGTTGACCTACCTGTGAAGATCATTTCTATTGGTTTAGTTTTGAAAATCGCAGTCAATTATGTGTTGGTCGGCGTGCCGCAAATCAACATTCAAGGCGCGGGAATCGGAACGCTCGTTGGGTACGCCTTCATCCTGGTAGCCTCAATGTACATGTTGTGTCGGGAAACCAAAATCGTGCCAGACCTCGTGGGGACGGTCGTTAAGCCGCTTGTAGCCTCGTTGTTCTGCGGAGGTGCCGCGATGATTTCCATGAATATATTTAGGAACAAGTTACCAATATTGGTCGCTATAGCTTTTTCAATAATATTCGCGGTGGTAATTTATGCTTTAATATTACTTATTTTGGGAGCGCTCGACCGGAGCGATATAAAACTTTTGCCGGGCGGAAAAAAATTTATTAAAATGCTTGAAAAGCTTAAATTTATCAAGTAGAATAGACTCATCTCAGGCTTTATATTGGATTTTCTACATTTTTCTGGGAAATATTGTCGGGAAATTTGCACTAATCGAGAATAATAAAAAATATTGGACATTGCTGGAAAAAGAAGGTATAATGTAGGAGCCTGTTGCTGAGTTTGACTTTTTGGCGCGCTTTTGTTTATAATGGGCCAGTGCCAGAAATGCTAGATTTGTAGCGGTTTTTGCTAGCCAATTCTCAAAGTTTTGCGCTTTGATGGATATATCAAAATGGAGGTAGTCGAAATGAACAAAACAGAACTGATTGCATCGGTAGCGGAAAGGAGCGGTCTCTCGAAAAAGGACTCCGAAAGCGCTGTTGTCGCCGTTTTGGGCTCGATCGAAGAGGCTCTTAAGGAGGGCGATAAGGTCCAACTGATCGGTTTTGGTACTTTTGAGGTGCGTGCGCGCAGCGAGAGAGCCGGCCGCGACCCAAGAACGAATAAGCCAATTACTATCCCAGCTTGCAAGGTTCCTGCTTTTAAGGCTGGCCAAGGCCTTAAGGATGCCGTCTCGGGCAACTGCGGATGCAAAAAAAAGTGTAAATAAATTCACTAAATCGACTTCTTTTTATAAGAGGTCGTTTTTTTCGGAGGAAATAGATGCGCTTAGATAAATTTTTGAAGGTCGCACGAATTATAAAAAGACGAACCATCGCTAATGAGGCCTGCGACGCCGGGAAAGTTCTCGTCAACGGGAAAAATGCTCGCGCTTCCTACGACGTAAAGGTTGGCGACGTTGTAGAGGTAAACTTGGGTGCCAAGGCGATGAAATTCGAGGTCCTCCAAGTGAGCGAGTTTGTGAAAAAAGAAGATGCCGACAAGTTATACCGCTTGCTGAATTAGAGTCATATTTCCATGCGCGTTGCTCATATTCATTTGATTGAGGGATTCTGCGAACAAGCAGCAAAGGCCGCGAGGCGGCCGAGGAGCAAAATGTTCCTCGGCCAGCCCGGAAGCGAAGCTTACGGGCAACGCCAAAACTCAAATCGAGTTTTGGCGGCCTCGCGGCCCGCAGCTTGCAAAAGGTTAAGCGTGAACCCTCAAGTTTTCATGCATGGAGGGCCCAATTTATGGCAGAGGAAAAGAAAAGTGCTAAGTTGCCACACAATTTGATATTAAAGGGAAGAAAGGACTTGAGTATTTCCGGTGTTTTAGATGTAGACAGCTTTGACGAATCGACGGTTGTGGCCTACACCGAGCTGGGTGAGCTTACGATAAAGGGTCAAAACCTGCATATAAACAAGATAGATTTAGAAAGTGGCGACTTGGACCTCGAAGGAAACATCTCTTCTCTTGAGTACCTTGAGGATAAAGCGGCAGAAAAGGGCTTTTTTGCAAGGCTGTTTCGCTAAAGGTGTACGTGTATGGAAATAACGTTATCGTCGCAAATAGCAGTGTTTTTAGGCGCGTTAGCACTAGGGGCTATTTTGAGCTTATTTTACGATGTTTTTCGCGTTTTCGATGCACTATTAGCGTATAATTTCAAGCGCGTGTTCTTGGCGGACGTAAGCTACCTCATACTGTGCGCAATCGCAACATTCACATACATGCTAATTACAAGCATGGGTGAGATAAGAGGTTATATTCTTATCGGCGAACTGATTGGATGGATAGCTTGTCGAGCTAGCATAGGGCGGTTGAGGTATAAATTTGCGTTGGCGATCATGGAGTTTGTTCAAAAAATGCTGATAAATTTACAACAGAAGATACATTTGATCTATAAAATCGGATCGCTGATTAAATAACTATATCAATAGACTTATTGGCATGGAAGGCCGATTAAAAGAACATCGTTAAATCATTCCGATTGTCTTGAAACGCAGCGGGTTTTTCGTCTACATCTCGCAAACCAGTGTCTTTGAGGAAAGTTGTTACTTTCGATCAAATGCGTTTATGATTTTGTTCGAATTAGACATTTGTGTGGTATAAAATCACGATAAACGCTGCATCGATCGCTAAAAAAGATCTTTACGTTCTACTTTTTCAATCGCTCGTATATTTTTCTAAAGGTTTCCGTGTCTTGTGCGCCGCACTTCCAATCGATGAGCTGTTTTGTGGTTCGGCAATAAGCTTTCCAGATCCAAACTCGTCCTTTTTTAAGCGTAAAAAATGCCACATCTCATCGAGTTCAATTATGATGCTATCGTCAATTGGTGCCGGTTTGGAATAGTTATTTTTTGCAAATATTTTCACCCAAACGAACGCCGAGTGAACATTTACTTTAAAAAGTTTGGCGATAGTTCTAATGAATAACCATGCGCGTACATCCACACTGCCAGGAGTTTTTCTTGCTTGCGCCTGCCTTTATGCCTTGTGGGAACAAATTGGCATCCACATTTCTTACATTTGTAGCGCTGCTCGCCCTTTACAAAGCCGGCTTTTACGTACTCATTTGATTCGCACTTTTTGCATTTGTACATATCTATACCCCCCTTTTATTTCTATTATATCACATTTGATTATTTGAGTAACACTCTTCCAAAATTTATTGATGACACGGCCTAGTATTTTTTGCTTACAAATAACCTTACCTTTTTCACCGTTTTATTATATCTAAAATCTTCTATAAAGCACTCTCTACAAAA
>JAZQJR010000081.1:0-2307 GCA_045541715.1 Acutalibacteraceae bacterium | reverse complement strand
CCTGGGAAGCGAGAGGGACTTCTTCGAGAGCCACGCCGACGAGCTGCAGCTCATATTCGCGCTCATGAAGTCGGAGTCGGAGGGGCTGAACGCGGCGGAGAGGACAGACTTGTCGCTGATGACATCAGCGAAGATTGAGTTAACAAAGCGTTATCATGAAGAGTGGGGGTCGATTCACCCCGAGTCAAAAAATCGGGGGTGAAAAAGCCGAATTTTCGTGATTTTTAAAAAACGGGGGTTGCGCAGGAAAAAAATTTGCCCCTCAGACGCGCGAGGATTGCCTACAGCGCGTTTAAAACCGTTTTTTGAGAAATATGTCGACCGAGGTGTTTTAAACGCGCTGGCGGGCCGTTTTTTCGCGTTTACGGGCAAATTTAAAATTCGCGGTTTTTTGACCCAGAAAAATGCCCTCCGGGATTTTTTTTGGAGTTAGGTACTCATACTTTGGAGTTAGGTACTCATACTTTTGGAGTTAGGTACTCATACTCCCCAAAATTTTTGGAGTTAGGTACTCATACTCCCCCGAATTTTTGGAGTTAGGTACTCATACTTTTGGAGTTAGGTACTCATACTCTTGGAGTTAGGTACTCACGCGATCGCTGCAAACCGCACGGTTAACGCATTCTTCGGGGGGGAATATATTTAAATATTAAGAAATAGGGGCCCGCTTTAGCGGGGCGGGCCCCTATTTCTTTTTTTTAAAAATTTTTAAATAGCGCGCGCGCGAAAAAAAAATCGCCCAAAAATCGCAAAAATCGCGAAAAAACTTGTGAAAAAAAAAGCAAATACTAAAAATTAGACTAGTCTTTTTTTGGCCAATAAAAAAATCACGAAAAAAATAGCGTAGGTACTGAAAAATATTCAGGTACTTTCTTGGACGAAATAAAAAATGACCTGGGGAAATAAAACCGCGTAGGTACTAAAATCTGCCTAAGTACCTAAATAAAAAAATGCTTGCCTAAAAAAAGCGTAGGTACTAAAAATAAATCAGGTATTTTCTTGGCTGAAAGGGGGGGCAATGCGATGCAGGACAAAAACGACAAGCGCGGCGTGCAGAAAAATCCGCTATCCGGGGAGGCGGAGCAGCTCCCCCTCGTCCCGCAGATGCTCAAGCAGCCGAACGAGCTCACGCGGAGCTTCTACCGCTGCTCGGGCACCGCCCAGAAGCTGTTCATGGCGGCCGTGGCGACGTTCGTCGGCGAGAAGAAGTCCGCCGGCGACAGGTGGCTAGTCATAAAATTCAAAGAGACGCTGCAGTCTTTCAGCATCGTCGACGGCTCCGAGACCCGCGACACCTTCAGGAAGGCCGTCGAGGAAATCTCCGAGCTCTCGGTCGTCCTGCTCGACGACGGTAACTCGTACCACAAGCTCAACCTGTTCGAGGAGGCGCTCTTCGACTGGCGGAAGGGCGTTATCGAGTTCAAGCCGTCCGAGAAATTCGCCGCGTTCCTGGAGGTCGAGCACAGGAGGGGGTACACGCTCTTCAACATCGAGTCGGTCGGAAAGCTGAGCAGCTTCTACGCGATGAGGTACTTCGAGATAGCCATGTCCTACAAGGGCTTCATGGGGCACGTGAAGTCCTCCGACGGCTGGGCCGAGTCCAACGGGGTGGACCTCGGGAGGAGCTGGTTCTTCTCGTACTCGATATCCGAGCTCAAGAAGCTCTTCATGATTGGCGAGGGGCAGTACAAGCTCACGCAGAACTTCGTCAAGAAAGTCATAAACGCGCCCATCGACGAGCTGAACCGGAAAATCCCGGAGTACGTCTTCCGGGTGCAGGTCGTCAGGAAGAACAGCTCCCCGCGGTCCGCCATCACGGACTTTATCTTCTGGGTGACCGACGTCTCCGGGGGCGGCGGGAAGTCGCCGTTCGAGGCGGAGCTTCCTGACATCGAGTCCGCCAGGGCGTTCATCGACGGGGTCCGGAGCGCGGTGCCGGAGGAGTTCGACCGCAGGCTCGCGGACAGGCTCGCGAACAAGAAGGCATTCGAGATGGACATCCTGCTCGAAATGGCTGTCGCGAAGTCCATCGAGGACGACGGTCTGCTGCCCCAGCCGGGCGTTTTCGAAAAAAAATAAAAAAAAATAAAATTTTTTTTTGCAAAGGTGTTGACAAAAAAAACTGAATCGTGTTATCTTCACCGTCACCCGCTAATAAGGCGAGTTTGACTGTCCGCGAGGACAGAGCTATTTGAAACCGATAACAGGAATCAGTGAGGGAAAAAAAGATAGACATGGAGAGCGGCAGGAAACTGTCGTGAACCAGGTTCTTCGATGCCATGGTCTCGGATTAATCGGGGCCTACCG
>JAZQJR010000080.1:0-4805 GCA_045541715.1 Acutalibacteraceae bacterium | reverse complement strand
ATCGCTAGATTTGATAAAAATCAACAACATTAACACCAAAGTTCAACAAAAGCGAAAGATCCGCATTTAAAATTGCAAGAAAGCAATTCATGTCAATTATGGAAGACATTCTTAAAAAAGATGATAATCTCGTATTTTACAACCCAAACATTTTTGCTGTTTTTCTCCAATCGTTTTGCCTGGCGTTGGTGCAATGTAGCCAGGCCTTATCGACGACACTCTCTACTGTTGAGGATTGCTCAATTGCAGAAGCGCTAATCACCAAATTTCAAGCTGAATATTTGCTGGCCGACCGTGGTTATGACACTGACGCTAGCATCAGATGCGCGCTTCAATCGGGAATGACGCCAGTAATTCCTCCGAAAAAGAACCGCAAAGTTCTGCGCAACTACAATAAGCATATTTACAAGCTGCAACACCTCGTCGAGAATGCTTTTTTGCAGCTCAAGAAATGGCGAGGCATTGCTACGCGTTATGCTAAGAACGTTTCTTCATTTGTTGCTGCAGTCCAGATTAGGTGCATCGCTATTTGGCTGAAAATTTATTGACGACACACTCTAGGGCCTTTAACCCATTTGATAGAACAATATCAACGCACATATTCTTGCAAACTCTCCTAGCCTCAACCTTTCCGCTCTACTTGACGGTGATATTCCCGCGTCGTTGAGAACCCTAAAAGTTCCTTCTTTGGGAAGGCTAAAACTGTTACTCAGAGCGTTAAGGACGGTCTTTCTTTGTTGAGAAAAGGCCGCTTTGATGACCTTAAAAAACAGCCTTTCATCGGCAACCTCACAAACGGGAAGCTCTCTTATGTTCAACTTAACCAGCACAGAACCCACTTTAGGAGCCAGCATAAAACTTCCACTCCTCCGCAAATAAAACGCCCCTTACTCAAAAACAAGTAAAGGGCCCAATAGTCTTGGCAAAATCCAAAGTCGATGCGATTTTTAAGGTTCATTTACTGTTTCCTCTAGCTTCAATTATAGCATAAACGCGAGAATTTTCAAACTTTCGGGGAGTGCGCCTTGAGGGTTTGATCTTGTTTTGAAGCTACGCGCGGGCCGCGAGGCCAACGAAAATAAATTTTTATTTTCGTTGTGGCCCAGAGCCCAACGCAGTTGCGCTCTGGGCTGGCCGAAGCCCCCTCCAGGGCCTTCAGCGCCTCGCGGCGCCCCTAGAGCTTGCCGCAACCATAAATACAGTATCGTCTATTTCGCCTCAACGATTTTTATCTTATCCGGAGCGATGCCACCTTGGCCGGAGACAATATCTTTTATGGCGACTGCCAAATTTTCGTTAAGCGCCTCGCCGCCACCGACGACCACACTGCACTCTTCATTCTGGATGAAAGCCAAGCAATCTGCCACACCTTTAGCCTTTATTAGACTCTCGATGTTAGCTTCCTGCTCGATGTGCTTAGCGACCTCCGAGGCTTGTTTTATGGCCTCTGCTTTCGCCTCCTCGGAGGCTTTTGAATCCTCGAGCACCTCTTTAATCATTTCAGTCGCCTCATCTCTAGCTTTTTGCCGAGCGCTTTTCGTCTTAGAGAAATACTCCGAAGCATTTTTAGGCTGTTCTTCTTTTTTCTCATCTTTCTTATCGTTGTCGCCCTCATTTGATGGCGTATTATTAACGAAGAGTGCCTCACCGAGCTCTTTAGTAGATATGATAGAGTTCTCGTCGATTAAGTCTTGACCGGATGAAAATTGCCAATTGAGATAGACAGCGGTGCCGAGAGCTAGAACCAATGCTGATAAAATGAGTTGTTTTTTTCCAAAAGCCATGATGTTTTTCCTCCTGGTAATCCTTAGTGATTTGATAGATTATTTTGTCACATAAACTCGTTTTGAAGTAATATTGAGTGCAGTTTTTATCGCGTCTGTGATTTTCTGTTGTACCTCTGGGATATCTCCGCCGTCGCAAACGACCACCACACCTTTTACGGTAGGTTGAATTTGCGTCACGGACAAGGCCCTCTCGGTACCGTCGGCATCTCTCACAGTTATGTACTTTTTCTCACAATCGTCACTCTCCCTTTTTTTACTCAATTGCCCATCGGATTTATCCTCCGTAGCCTCTTTGTTTTTCTTCTCCTCGGTCGCGTAGACAGTCTCCTCGGAGTTCTCGAGCGTCACCATAACTCTCGTATTGCCGGCGCCTTTTATGCTCGAGATAAGCTCTTTGAGGTTGTTCTCCAGTTGCGAGACATACTCATATGTACTGCTTGACGCGGTCGCGGAGGTACTTGCGGTGACTTTTTTTGCGTTATTTGTCTTAAAGAGCTCCGAGATGAATATCAATGCTATCCCGAGGATTCCGATGCAAATTATGATTTTTTTAGACTTATCTTTGAGCAAAAACTCATGGATTTTTTTACTTTTTGAGTCCGTCAGCATTAAAAATCTATTCACTCCCAACGACGACATCTATTTTCAACTCTAGAATTTTTTCGAGGTCATTTTTGACAGTATCTCGCTTAGACTCATCACCCTTTGGCAAAAAAACTTCTATCTTTCCAATTGATATGCAGTTGTCCGCGGTCGTATCCATAAATATGTTAATTTTTTCCGGTTTAATCCCCTTTGCCGCGAGTATTTTTTCAATCGACGCTCGCAAATTTTTCTCCGCCGAGGCTTTAACTTGGTCATCCACGGTACTTTTAAATTTAATTTTATCTTTGTCCTTGATAAAATTTTCGGTTTTTTTAGCGTCGAAGTTAATATTTTTCAAAGTGCTTCCAATAGGAACAAGCAACGCACACAGCAAAAATACGCCAAGTACAACCCGGAAAATTTTCTCCATCTTCCCTTGCGGAAATAAAATCTCCAGCAACGTGCAAAGGATCGAGACTAAGCAAATGGTCATCGACCAAGATTTAATCGCACTCAAGCGCCACCACCGCCCAAATTCAAAACTACCACCGTGGAGATTATCAGCACCGTCATGATGCAAAGAATTACGGCCATCAACGTGCTCACGACTTTGCCGATATTCTTAAGCAGCGTTGAGACATTACTCAGTTCGAAGATATCTCCGGCGACGGCGCAAAAATTCACCGCGAACGTCCACACGATGCACTCCACCACGACCGGCAAGAATATAAATCCCATCGCGATGATGAAAAACGCCCCCACGCCCGACTTTAATATTTTCACGCAGCCCTGCACCGTCAAGAAAGCATCACCCAATGCGCCTCCGACGACCGGCACGAAGCTTCCGAGGGCAAACTTCATGGCCTTGCTATTAACGCTGTCCACCGCCGAACCCAGTAAGCTTTTCGTGGTTAAAATCCCAGAGAAAATTGTCATCGCGAAGCCCAGCACCCACTTGACAATCTTCGAGAATAACTCGCACAGGCCGGCGAACTTAAACCGCGGAGATATCGCGCAAACCACGCTGACCGTCAAGAAAACATTCAACATCGGAACCAAGAATTTCGCCGACAACTGCGCGATAGCATCTCCCAGCGCGACCATCATCGAGCCGAACGCCGCCGAGGAAAGCGCTTGCCCCGAGGCCACCATGATGCCCACCATGACTGGGATGTACCCGAGTAGAAACGTCGTCGCTCCCCTTATGATGGTGGCGGCTTGGGCGATGAACTCCACGACTGGCGCCACGATTATCATGCAGACGCAAAGCGCGCTCACAACGTCCAGCACCGCAGCCAGCGGCCGCTCACCCAGGGAGACCTTGAGGGCCGTGAAAATCGCGTTTAGGAGTATCACCGCTAAAATCATGCTGATGGCCTTCAGCGGCCCTGGCAACTTCTTTTTCGCCGCCCCTAAAATACTTTCGAGTACGGCCTCTGGCTTTACATCCATAATTTCGCTGAAATCTATAGCGTCTACGCCCACCCCTTCAAGCGAGCCCTTAACCTCGTTTGGCAGCCCGTCAAAAAGCCCCTGCGCGCCGCTGTTTTCGAGTTGCTCCTGATAGACTTTTTCATCGTAGGCTTGCGCAACATTAGGCGCCCTGCACGGCAGTAACAGCGTGAGCGCTAGCACAAAGAATATTTTTCTCACATCAACCACCTAAAAGTCCCGACACGATTTTCACGACTTGCTCGAAAAGCGGCAGCGCCAACGTTAGGATCAGCACCTTGCCCGCGAGTTCTATCTTCGAGGCGAGTGAGCTCTCCCCTGCGTCGTTGCAGGCATCCGAGGCGAATTGCACCAAGAAGCAAATTCCCAGCGTCTTGAAGAGGATTTTTGCGTGCTCGAGGGAAACTCCGCTCGCTGAGATGAGGCCGTTTATCTTCTGGATGGAGAGCGCTAACTCGGCAAGCGCCATGAGCAAAATGAAAACTCC
This sequence comes from Acutalibacteraceae bacterium, assembly GCA_045541715.1. Lineage (GTDB taxonomy): Bacteria > Bacillota > Clostridia > Oscillospirales > Acutalibacteraceae > CAG-557. The sequence continues at coordinate 494 of JAZQJR010000080.1, read as the reverse complement.
CGCGACGAGGCTGACGAGGATCGAGTACTCGGGGTTGTACTTTTTCAGCATCACCGAAAGCGCCGTGGCGAGCATCGCGACCGCGATTAAACCTAGCAAATTCACGGCTCACAACCCGAAGATGGATTTTATCGTCCGGAAAAGCACCTCGATTTCCTTGACGACCATCATCAGCACCACGATAAGGCCGGCCAAGGTAGTCATCATCGCCTGCTCCTCGCGGCCGGAGCGGATGAGCACCTGGTTGAGCACCGCCACGATTATGCCGATTGCGGCTATTTTGAAAATTAAATCTATATCCATATTTTTCGCGTCAAGGCCCATTACGTGGACATTTCCGCCTTCCTCCTGTCTTTTTGAGGAGCGCCCTAAATGTTTATTTTTACTTTTGCTTGGCTGCTTCGTGCGGGCCGCGAGGCCAAAGAAAATAAATATTTTATTTTCTTTGTGGCCCAGAGCCCAACGTAGTTGCGCTCTGGGCTGGCCGAAGGCCC
>JAZQJR010000079.1:0-1809 GCA_045541715.1 Acutalibacteraceae bacterium | reverse complement strand
GGCTTCCAGCTCATCCAGGAGAAGGCGCTCAACATGTATCTGAAGATCCAGAACATGAAGAGCCTCGTGTACCAGGCTGCTTGGCAGCTTGACCAGGGCATCGATGACCGCATTCTGCCCAACGCTTGCAAGTACTACTGCTCGCGCATGGCTCAGGAGGTCGTTGACGACGCCATGCAAATCATGGGCGGCATCGGCTACACCGACGACTGCCGCATCTCCCGCCTGTGGCGTGACGTGCGCGCCCTGCGCTTCACCGGCGGCACCGACGAGATCATGGTGCACGTTGCCGGTCGCGGCATCCTCAAGAGCTTCAAGTAAGCATTCTTACCTCGAACAAAACAGCCGAAGAAAAGAGCCCTCACGGGCTCTTTTCTTTTTTGCATATTTCACCTGTTTAATCGATTAGGAAAGCTGGTTTTCATCCAGCTTCTCTTTGACTACCTCGAGAAACGCACGGCACGCCGATCTCATGTTGCGATCGCGACGCCACACCAAAACGCTTTGGTCGAAGGCGATAGCTGGACGCACGGGAATGGAAACCAACCGGTCGTCGCATATGATTTCCTGTAAACCTCGGTATGTAAGCGCATAGCCAACGCCACCAGCGACCATGGCATTTATGAGATATGTTCCCAAGTTGAACGTCGTGCCTATCTTAAACGAGTCATAGTACGCGCCCGCCCATTCCTGGATCTGGCCCCGCTTCTCGGCAAGACGGGGTGGAAACACCCATTCGCCAGCCAAGTCCTTGGGCTCAACGAATTCGCGCTTTGAGAGTCGATCCCCCGCCTTCATAACCGCAACCCATGTATTGCCCTCGCTGGGAAGCTTTACTTTGTCGTATCCGGCCCTCGACGGCCCGTCGACGTCGATCATGAAGTCAACCACGCCCGCATCGAGTCGATCAAGCCATTCGACCGGAGAACCCGTCATGAGGTCCACAACCACGAGCGGATACTTTTCATGTAGCGCAGCGATGCACTGGCCGACAAACTCGAGAGCACTCGTTTCCGCGCAGGCAACAGTCACATGACCGGAAACAGCAGCTTCTTCGCTAGACATATCCTCAGCCGCACGATCGGCTAGTTCAACGATCTTCTTCGCATAGCTGAGAAGCTGGCGCCCTTCGCTGGTCAGGACAATGCGCCCGTTCTCCCTTCGATAGAGCTGTTTGCCAATCGACTGTTCAAGGGCCCCGAGCTGGCGCGACATTGTAGGCTGGGTGACCTTGAGGGTGTTAGCCGCGCGACTCATGCTTCCCTCTTGAGCCAAAGCAACCAAACAGCGCATGCTCTGAACGTCAATGCGCATCTCTTCAGCACGCGTCTTCCCCATCACACACCTCCACCGCCTCACCAATATTCATAACTAACATAAATCAATATACACCAACCGAATGCAAGTTATTGCATTTTCAGCGACAAGCCAGACGCTCCATACCGCTCAATCTGCGCATACCACTTAACACAACGCGCGAAGCCAATGAATCCGCTGCATTTGTTCCGTAGAAAATGCTACGCATTCCAGCTGATTATATAAATCTACAAATTATGCTTTTTATATAATTAATTAAAACTATTAATTACCATTAAATGGATTATCCCATAGTCAATATGCAATATCTGAATATTGTGAATGAACAAAATATACTATTAATCACTAATGTCCATTTATATCGCTATTTTCGGTCGCTAGAATCAAAAGCGGCCGAGATTTGAAATCGGCCTCCAAGCCATCGGACAGAGTGTTTGCTCGTGCTCTAAGGAGGAGATTGTATGGCAGGAATGCTCGAGAACAAAATCGCTA
>JAZQJR010000078.1:0-14139 GCA_045541715.1 Acutalibacteraceae bacterium | reverse complement strand
AAATTCATCGTTTGCATTTAATACCTTTGAAGCAATATATGTAAAAGTAGGATAACATCTAAGTTTCTTCTCTTTAATTATCCCGACTAATTTAGTAACATCAATGTTCATAGTCATATTAATTTTGCATCGGTTTTTTGTTGTAAACCAGTTATAATATTCTTTTCTATCCCAGCTGTCCATATCAATTTTTCTAAAATTCATAATACTTTGTCCTCCTAAGTTTAGTGCCGTAATGTCTGACATATTGTAATTATATAATATCAAGAGTTTCTTGCAAATCGTAAGAACACATTCCAGCACAGAGGAACTAACACCAGGTATCCTGCACGAGTTTATTGACAAAATCGTAGTGCATTACAGAGAAGAAGTTTTCGGAGAAAAAGTTCAAAAGATAGAGATTTATTACAAAATGATAGGACAAGTGCAGATTCCGAAATTGAGTCGTTCAGAGAGAGACAGTTACAAAAAATCTTTTGGACGCACAAAAAAAGAGCAGATTGCTTGTTAACCAAACTACTCTTCAAAAGGAGAACCATAAAAACATTCCATGCCCCTTATGGTACTCCGCACTGTGTTTGCACCCTCTGTTCGATACAAGATACCCGTATATAACGGTAGGTTCATATAATTTATGCAGGGCAGCAATCGTTAGTTTTGTCTTTTCGAGACATCGAACATCATGTCGTTATTAAGCGCACGAAGCGTAATATCCTCATTTGCGTACCCATTCAACCGTTCCCGACTGATAAGTGTTTTTGTTACGGAAATACCATCTTCGTTTGTCATGTCGCATTGATAGAAGCGGTAACCCGCCAATTCCAACACAATATTCACACAAAAATAATTATGCCGAATGCATAACAAGCCCAGTGTCACAAAGAAAACGAGAAATAAAACCACTTGCTCCCAATTAGTAAAATCAAAGGCAAATAGGGGCAAAATATACGATAGTAGGAACTCAGCTGTAATAGTTTTGTCGCCTCTTATTACATCTAGCGTAAATTTTTGCGCACCATCACGATTTTTTGGATTTAATGCAAAAGAGCATTACTATCAGGCATATAATCGAGGTTCTGAGGATGAGAGTAATGCCTATACATTCGGTGTATAAATGAGGGTTGCCCTTAACAATGCTCATGGCATCGATAAAGACGACCGAAAGCCACAACGGAGCAAATGAGAGAAAATATAAACTGAATGACAAAAAGACCGACATTATCACTCCTCCGTCATACCCATTGCTTAGCACTGGGGACTTCAACAGCGGAATTTTCGAACGGGTCGATCATGCCTTTGTTGCAAAGAAGTTTTACCACTTTCTCTGCCGTTCCGGCTACATCCATATCAAATTTATCATCTTTGATTGCTATTGCAAACCTTTTCGCCATTGCAAGCCGCCTGGATTTATTTTTCAATGCCTTCAATTTCGCCTCATTAAAGGAAACAAATCGTCTTGGGTTGTGTCCAGATTCAGCAATCTGTTTGAATGCATCAGAATCGGACAGGATATGTGCCTGTGCGATAGTTTCGACTTTTTCGGTGCAAATGGTTCGATAAGCACGCTCCATGTTAAATAAGCGTTCACCAGCCATTGTTAAGAAATATACCGTGTCATCCACGATTACCACCTCAATGGTGGGCTTGAGTGAAAGAATCTTATCGGTTAATTCCTTAAATGTTCCGCTATCACACCAAAATTTGTGTTTCAGCGTCGTAACAGGGTTTTGCATGGAAATCAATTTGACTCGCGTATCTGCACCATCAATTTCCACTTGTCCTCGGATCACATAAGTATGAGGCGTAAAACCCAATGGATCAGATTCGGTCTCTGGGTCTGCAATGACGGCCATAAGGGCAGCATACTCAGAAGATATAAGCGGACTATCAGAATTCAATTTATATATGGTGGTATCAATCGCCGTTCCATCATACTCTTCAACGCAAGAATACTTTTCCAGGATATTTTTTGTAGTGGATGTATATTTTACTGCAATTTCGCCAATAAATTCAGCAAGCTTGCCTGTGGGGGATAGTGTGATTTGCCTACTGGCATATTTGGTTCCTTGCTTTTTGGAATTGGTAATTCGCAAAAGCTGTAAAGACCAATCCGTAGACGTACTCAGTTTTTCAAAAACAGTTTTAAGCTTGTCCAGAGACAAATCTGGCACCTTCTTTCCGAAATCGTTCCAATGTATCTGTTTTTAATGTGCGATGCGAAAAAAGTATCAATTGGGCCGATTGATGATTTTCCCCATTTCTACAGCATCATCAGGTTTCCACCAAATAGCATTTAAATGCCGCTCAACACGTTCGTACAAATCAATAATAAGAGCGGCATCAATATCAAACGGAGGTTCTCCATTTCGTTTGCGACGCTCCCGGTCAGAGTTTTTTGCCCTACAAAGAATATAGACTTCATCGATATCCGTTAATTCAGGGGTTGCATCTGACATTTTCATATATTCAGAAGCTACGATGTAAACACAATACGGCATGGCGTTTTTCAGGCGACTAGCTGTTGCGGCACATGAGTCAAGCATATTACGTTCAAGATATGTTTTGCATTCAATTGCCACAACGGGAATCACGGTATTGGCAGTTTCAGGATCTCCGTCTGCCCTTACCTGAATCTGCACATTTGTCCCCAACACAAAATCCTGATCTTTGGTGTGGATGTATGCGCTAGGCTTATTGAAAATCTCAGAAAAAGATCCGGGAGTAAAACTCAGGCTTACATAAGAGTTGCCTTTTCCCAAAAACAAGCTGTCATTATGTAACCCCATAAGAGATGCTTTCTTTGAAAACAGCAAATAAAAGAACTCTTCCATAATCGTATAGCCTAATGCTTTCTGACCGGCATTATCAAGACTATCAAATACAGGGATTGCATATCTCCGATAATTGTTTAAGGCAGATACAATGTCGCGAATGCCGTTATGATCTAAAGCGGTTGTGGCATCAACTGCGTTTCTATAGTTTTCATAGTGAGCGACAATATTTTCAAAAAGCTGTTTTCGGACACCTCTCTGCCTGGATGTATAGTCACGGAGATTCTTCCCGTGGATATGCTTATTGTCGATTATTTCTACGTTCATAGCGCCCTCCCAATTAACTTCCCGTTTTGCATTCTAGTATCCAGACCGACTACATCAGCATTCATGGCGGCGATATTATGTACTAAAATTTCTGCAAGTTCTTGTACAAGGGTTGAATTTAACGGCTTCCTCAGTTCGGGGTTTCTCCTGATTGGTCCGCGTTTTTGCTGCCGCAAAATATACATCTCATCAATGCCGGAAGATGCATAGTTGGATTTTTTGACATCAAAGTCGGACACTTCTGTAACAACGAAATAATGACAGTCGGGAAATGTCTTTTTCAGTTCATTAACAGAGTGCTCGATTCCTGATATCATATTTTTATCCAAGTTTGTTTTACACTCGATGGCCATCAACGGAATAGGCAGTCCGTTATCGATTCCGTTGAATACAAGTTGACAAGGTTTTACAACCGCAACATACACACGCTTGTTTTTAAATCTAATGGTTCCACCACTCGATATATCAAAAATGCATTCGATTGTCAGATCCTTTTGCGCCGAAACCTCGAGAGCCGCTCCGTGAGTAGAAATAATATGACCGAACAGCATACAGAGCATTTCTGGAATGATGCTAGATATAAAGTCTGCTTGATGAGAGAATGGATTGTTTTGCGGTGGCCAAAAGGAATCCATATAGCGGTTTACCAAGGATGTAACCTCTGTAACATACCCGGATACATCATTGGGATCAAACAGAACCTGGCGAGTGGGCAAATATAGATTAACGATGCGCTCGTATAATCCCTCACGCCCCGCTTCGCGTTTGTATAACTGATGTAAAAGGTTACTGCAATGCGGTAACGCAGACAAACGTATCCCTTGGGCATCATTTAGTGCTGTCAATAAAGCAATCATCTCGTCATAGGTCATAATTTACACCTCCGCTTGCGCCAGAATAGATTTTGCAATAGCCTCGGCCATTCTAGGCGGAACAGCATTTCCGATTTGATTATACTGGGATAAACCGATTTCATCCTCTCGATTTTCTTTAATCAAGAGAGATTTGCTCATAAGTGTACGTGGACCACAAAAATGGAACGAGTCAGGAAAACTCTGTAGTCTGGCGCCTTCTCTGGCCGTAAGGTTTCGATTTAAGTATGGATGTACAAAAGTGGACTGGAACGAAGCCGTAATAATATTACTGACTCGTTCAGGGCGGAGGCGTTGATTGTTTGTCTTATATCGTTTATTTACATCCAAACCACTACCATTACGCTGACGCTGTCCATGTTCAGATGGTGCGTCCAACAAACTTCCACCTTGCGGTATGCAATTGAATCGTTCAATCAGCCGCTTGGTATGTTTCATAGCAATGTGATTGGTAACACCAGCAGAGCCTTGTCTAATATACTCTTGATAAGCACTTAGAGGGGGGCTGATGTAGTCCACACGGTCATTGGTGCCTTCTCCTGCATGGATCAAGGGGAGGTCTCCAAATACATCTTTGATTTTTACCCAATTCTCCTCTCCGGCAAATTCGCCGGAGATACTTTCTGGTATGTGTTTGGCTTCTTGTGCAGAAATAACCACAACACGCTCTCTATACTGAGGAACACCAAAATCGGATGCTTGAAGCACTAATACCTTACTTGTGTAACCAATCGCCTCAAGTGCATCCAAGTATGTGTTTAGGGCTTTTTGAGAAGAATTCATTTTACCACTCAAAATCCCTTTTACATTTTCCAAAACGCAAATCTTCGGTCTCAACACCTTGATAAATCTGAAAAACTCCATAATAAGCGTGTTGCGTTGGTCTATGATTCCATACTGGGATTGACCTGCAACAGAGAAGCCTTGGCACGGAGGTCCTCCAGCAATAATATCAACACCAGAAAACCGTTCGAGGATTTCCTCGTCCGAAAAGCTGTATATATCCCGATTGTAAAGAGGTATATCCGGGAAATTATACCGAAAGGTCTCTGCGGCGAATCTATCAATTTCTACTGCTCCAATTGATTTTATCCCTGCTTTTTTGAAACCAAGGGTAATTCCCCCAGCTCCAGCAAATAAATCTAAAGATGTCATGTTATTTTCCTTTCATCAGGAATTCATAGCAAATCTGTGCCAAGTGTTGAGCCATCAATGGAGGCACTGCATTTCCGACCTGGTTGAACTGATCCAAGTGCAATTCCTCAAATATACCTTTCTTTGCAAGTAACTTTTTGCTCAAGGTTGTTTTTTTGCCCTTAAACACAAAAGAGCCGGGAAAGGTCTGTATTCTTGCGGCCTCTCGCACGGTAATATTGCGTGGCTGCGTAGGATGTATAAAGCTAGAATAGAATGATGCTGTAATGGTAGGGGACACCTTTTTTACGTCAATAATGCGGTGATTCTGACTATACGAAGCATTGCTGACAGTATCCACATCACCACGTACACGAGGCTTTAATTCATCAGGCAATTGCTGGCCATTTTCGCTTTGAAGGAAGATAAATTTTTGGACGGTTTTTTCCGTGTGCTGCATAGGAATGTGATTATAGAGCATCGTGCTGTCTCTACGCAAAAAACGCTGAAAACCATTCTGCGCATCCATCGTGTATGTCTGTACGGCATCTTCTGGATACTGATGAGGCCGAACAACAGGCAAATCAGAGGTTGCCTCAATAAAGGTTATTTCGGGATGGACATATTTCTGCATCAAGTCTTCCAGCTTAAATTCTTCTGATAATATATCTTTCCGTACCGCCAAGAAAAAGGGCGTGTTTTCTAAATAATCAAGCGTGATAAAATAGGAAGAAAAGGGCGGTATAGATATGTACAAATGCAAAAAGTGCGAATCAAATGAATACGTAAAAGCTGGCTTTGTAAAGGGAGAACAGCGCTACAAATGTAAAAAATGCGGTTGCCAATTTGTTCCCTCAAGGCATAAAGGAAGGAGCAGGCAAGAAAAACTCCTGGCGGTCTGGATGTACGCACATGGATATTCGTGAAGTGTCCTAAATGAAGGTATTAAGTAAACAAACGCGCAACTACTACCGCATTTAGCGCGTACAATTTATAGAAAAATCTCTGAAAATCAGCCAAATGACAGAACCTATAATTCTTGTCTGTTCTTAAGTCAAAGCAATATTTTTCGCTCTATCTCTTTTTAGGACACTCCCTAAGCTCAAACCCTTAAGGCGCACTCCCCGAAAGCTTGAAAATTCTCGCGTTTATGCTATAATTGAAGCTAACGGAAACAGTAAATGAACCTTAAAAATCGCATCGACTTTGGATTTTGCCAAGACCATTGGGCCCTTTACTTGTTTTTGAGTAAGGGGCATTTTATTTGCGGAGGAGTAGAATTTTGAACAGACGAAAACAACGAGAATTGGTCTTTTTGCTGCTATTCGAGCGGCTTTTCACGGGGTACTCGCTGGAGGAGCTCAAGGAAATCAAGCTGCTGACGGAGGAATTCGCGCCGGAAGATTTTACTGAGTTTGTCGCGGAGTATTTTCACGGTGTCATCGAGAAGGCACCGGAGTTGGACTTGCTAATTGAGAAATTCTCGCTAAAGTGGGGCAAGGAGCGCCTCTCGAAGATCGCGCTGATCATCTTGCGGCTGGCCGTCTACGAGATGCTTTACCGCGAGGAGATCCCGACGAGTGTGGCCATTAACGAAGCGGTTGAGCTCTCGAAGAAATATGGCGACGAAAAGGAGTCGGCATTTATCAATGGCATTTTGGGCGGCTTGAGTCGGCATGCGGAGAACGCAGATGAGTAGTTTTTTAGGCATCGACACAAGCAACTATACGACCTCGGTAGCGCAATTTTTTTCGGATGGCTCCGTAAAGCAGACGAAGAAATTATTGCCAGTAAAGCCTGGAGAGAGAGGCTTGCGTCAAAGCGACGCAGTTTTTCATCATGTTGGACAGTTGCCGGAGGTTTTCTGCCAGCTCGACTTGAGTGAAAAGCCGCGCGCGATAGGGGTGTCCACTCGTCCACGAGATGAGGCTGGCTCGTATATGCCGTGCTTCAACGTGGGAGCGTCGTTTGGCAAGGTGCTTGCGCATACCTTGGGCGTACAATGTTATGAGTTTTCGCATCAGGCCGGACATATCGTTGCGGCGCTATACTCGGCGAAGAAACTTGACCTGCTGGCGCAAAGATTCGTGGCGTTTCACGTCTCGGGCGGCACCACAGAGGCAGTTTTGGTCTCGCCAAGTAAGGAAAAAATAATTGATACGCAAATTGTGGCGCAGACGCTAGACCTGAACGCCGGGCAGCTCGTTGACCGAGTTGGTGTGATGCTGGGGCTAAATTTTCCTGCCGGCGCCGAGCTTGAGAAATTAGCCTTGCGTTGCGAAGAGAACTTCAAGGTGCGGCCAACGTTAAAGGGCGCAGATTGTTGTCTCTCTGGAGTTGAAAATCTTTGCGTGAGGATGCAGCAAGACGGCGCGGAGCCTGAGAAAATAGCACGGTTTTGTCTGGAATTTATTGCGGCGACGCTCGAAGGCATGTGCGAGAGAGTGTTGTCCAGGTGCGACGCGGTGCCAGTGCTATTTGCCGGCGGAGTGATGTCGAATTCCATCATCAGGCAACGACTAGAGCGCAAATTTGAGGCCGTTTTCGGAGAGCCAAGTTTCGCCTCGGACAACGCGGCGGGCGTGGCGATTCTCGCGGCGATGAAGGCAGGTGAGTTAGCATGAATGCGAATGTGTTGACGGTTTCGCAGCTTAATTTTTACATTAAGTCGATGCTCGATGCGGATGCGAATCTTGAAAATATCTTCTTGAGCGGCGAGATTTCGAATTTTACGGACCACTATCAGTCGGGGCACTTTTATTTTTCGCTCAAGGATAAAAAAAGCGTCGTCAAGGCGATTATGTTTGCGGGCTTTGCGCGACGGCTGCGGTTTCGGCCGGAGAACGGCCTAAAGGTGATCGTGCGCGGGCGGGTCGCGGTCTACGAGCCGTCGGGGGTGTACCAGGTGTACGTCGAGGACATGCAGCCGGACGGCGTGGGCGCACTGAATTTGGCCTTCGAGCAGCTCAAGAACAAGCTCGAGAAGGAGGGGCTCTTCGACCCGCGGCGCAAGAAACACTTGCCGCGATATCCGCAAAAAGTCGGCGTAATCACCTCTGAGACGGGAGCGGTCTTCTGGGACATCCAAAACGTAATGAAGCGGCGCTTCCCGCTGGCGGAGATTGTGTTTCAGCCGGTGCTTGTGCAAGGTGAAGGCGCGGCCGGGCAAATCTCGAACGCGATAAAAAAGTTCAATGAGCATTCGCTTTGTGACGTCTTAATTGTCGCGAGGGGCGGCGGTTCAATTGAGGATTTGTGGGCCTTCAACGACGAGGCCTTAGCCAGAGAAATCGCGCGCTCGAGTATTCCAATTGTGTCTGCGGTCGGCCACGAGACGGACTTTACCATTTGCGATTTTGTCGCGGATCTTCGTGCACCGACGCCCTCTGCGGCCGCTGAGTTGGTCGTGCCGGACGCGAAAAAGCTCATCTCGGACGTGCAGTATTGCGCGTCGTACATAAATTCGATGATGCTTTGCCGAATCAACGACCATCGGCAACACCTCGATAAGCTCACAAAATTCGGAGTCCTTCAGAGCCCGAAAAAGTTGCTCTCGGATCGAAAATTAGTCATCGATGTGTTGTTGAATCGGCTGAAATTGAGCTTTAAAAATTTGCTCTCGCGCGATAAGGAAAAATTCTTGCTGGCTGTCGGTAAGCTCGACGTATTAAGTCCGCTAAAGCTGATGAGTTCGGGCTACAGCATCGCGGTCGACTCGCAAAACAAGGTTATAACTCGCGTGGAGCAGGTGCATGAGGGCGACGAGCTTGGCGTTGTGGTCGCCGATGGAAAAATCTTGTGCACGGTGAAAAATACGATAAAGAGGTAAATTTATGGCGAAAACGAAATCATTCGAATCGGAGCTGGCGCGGCTTCAGGAGATCGTCGCGAAGCTGGAGAAGGGCACGGAGTCCCTGGACGACTCGCTGAAGCTGTTCGAGGAGGGCACGAAAATCTCCAAATTTTGCTACGAGGTCCTCGACAAGGCCGAGCAAAAAATAACGAACGTGTCGCAAGTTAACTTGTCTGTGGACGACGCGGAGGGCGGCGATGACTGAGCTTGAGCGCTATGTGGAGTTAATAAACGGCTGTTTGCTTGAGTATCTCCCGGAGAAAGACGTACCGCAAAAATCAGTCATCGAGGCCATGGAGTATAGCCTAGTAGCTGGCGGCAAGCGCATACGACCGGTTCTAACACTGGCCTTTTGCGAGCTTTGCGGCGGAGATGCTCAAGCGGCGTTGCCGTTTGCCTGCGCGGTCGAGCTGGTTCACACATACTCGTTGATTCACGACGACTTGCCTTGCATGGACAACGACACGATGCGGCGTGGCCGGCCGGCGAACCACGTGGCAAATGGCGAGGCGATGGCGCTTTTGGCCGGCGATGCGCTCTTGACGCGGGCCTTTGAGGTTATTTTATCCGAGGAGGTCGTCGAAAATGTAGGCGCGCAGGTAGCGTTAGATGTCGCGAAGTGCTTGGCGGAGAACATTGGTACCTCTGGGATGATTGGCGGCCAGGTGCTCGACATGGAGGCTGAAAATAAGCGCGTGGACTTGAGCTCCTTGACGCAGATGCACAATCTGAAGACGGGTGCGCTTATGGTGGCGGCGGCCAAGATGGGCTGTCTTGCTGCGAGGGCTGCAAAATCTCAACTCGAGGCGGCGGAGTCCTACGCGAAGAATGTAGGCCTTGCGTTCCAGATTATGGACGACGTCCTCGATGAGACCGCGACTAGTGAGGCCCTCGGCAAGACCGCTGGCAGCGACAAAGATAGCAACAAGTCGACATATGTATCACTCTTGGGCGTGGAGCGGTCGCTCGAGGCGGTGAAGGATTTGACAACTCAAGCGGTAGATGCATTAAAAGCCTTTGACGGTGACTCAAGTTTCCTTGAAAACTTGGCTTGGAGTTTGGCCTCTCGTGGGCGCTAAGAATTTGAGGAGTGCCATAAGCAAGCAGCTAGTGGCGCCGCGAGGGGGCAATGGAAATATTTGGAGCGCTGATCAAATAACTATATCGATATATTTATTGACATGAAAGGCCGCATAAAGGAACATAGTTAAATCAATCATTTCGATTGGTCGGGAAACGCAGCAGGTTTTTCGTCTAAATCTTGCAAACCCGAGTCATTTCGAAAAGCTGCCACTTTCAATCAAATGTGTTTCTGCTTTTGTTCAAATTGCGCATTTACGTGATATAAAAATCACGATAAACACTGTACCTATTGCTGAAAAAGGTTTTGACGTTCCATTTTTCAATCGCTCGTACATTTTTCTAAATGTTTCAGCATCTCGTGTGCCGCACTCCCAATCGATGAGCTGTTTTGTTGCTCGGCAGTAAGCTTTCCAAGTTCAAACTTGTCTTTTTTTGAGCACAAAATGCCACATTTCTTCAATCTCAATTATGACGCTATTGTCAATTTGAGCCGGTTTAGAATAGTTGTTTTCTGCAAAATTCTTCACCAAAACGAAAACTGATTGTACTCTAACTTTTAAGAGCTTTGCGATTGTCCTGAATGAAAGGCCATGAGCTGTTTATTATATCACATTTGATTATTTAAGAAATATTCCCCAATTTTTATTAATATAAGCTATATTTCCTCGTGCTAAAAGGAATTTTCTGCACCGGAAATTCTCATTTTGTCTATCGAGTTTTATTCAAATGTTCGCGGCGGTCACCTCTAAAAACTCGTGGGCGATTGCGCAATTTTGTTGCTTGCGCACAAAAACTTATTTGGCATGTCGATTTCAGCGGACAGCTAAGTTCTTCCAATACTCCTCAAAAGCCTGCTCATTCTTGTTTTGGCCTGGAGAATAGTATCTTTTGTCGGCAAGCGCATCTGGCAAGTATTGCTGCGCCACCCAGTGATGTGGGTACTCGTGCGGGTACAAGTAGAACTGGCCTTTTTGTTGCGCGTCGTTGCCGTCGTAGTGTTTATTTTGCAAGTGCCGCGGAAACGGAAAAACTTTTCCATCGGCGATGTCAGCCGTTGCCGCATTTATGGCGTTGTAGGCCGAGTTAGACTTCGGGGCCAAGCTGACCATAAGTACGGCGTTCGCGAGGGGAATGCGCGCCTCCGGGAGGCCGACCTGCATGGCGATGTCCACGCACGCTTTCACGATGGGGATAACTTGCGGATAGGCAAGGCCAACATCCTCGCAGGCGCAAACCATCAATCGTCGGCATGCCGAAATCAAATCTCCGCTGGAGAGAAGCCGCGCCAAGTAATAAATGGCCGCATCTGGATCAGAGCCGCGCATGGACTTTTGAAAGGCCGAGAGCGTGTCATAATGCTCGTCGCCGGACTTGTCGTAGCGGATGTTGCCTGAGAAATTCAGCTGCGCGGCCACCTCAAAGGGAATAGCCTTAACGCTATCTTTCGAGGCAACCGACAAGTTGCACAACTCGAGAAAATTTATCGCGCGGCGAACGTCTCCGGCAGCGAGAGTCGCGATGTAAGCCAAGGTTTTTTCATCGACGTCAATGCTAATTTTTTCTTCATCCTCGATGAACTGCACTGCGCGAAGGAGCGCTTTTTTTATTTCCTCGACCGGCACCGACTTGAACTCAAACACGGTCGAACGGCTTAAAATCGCGCTGTATATGTAAAATGCTGGGTTCTCCGTCGTCGAGGCGATCAGCGTGATTTTGCCGTTCTCGAGGAACTCGAGCAGGGTTTGCTGCTGCTTCTTGTTGAAGTACTGAATCTCGTCGAGGTACAGCAAAATGCCGTTTGGCGCGGAGAATGTATCGATTTGCGCAATGATATCCTTTATGTCGGAAGTCGAAGCAGTCGTTGCGTTCAATTTAAATAATTTTCGGTTTGTTTTTTGTGCTAGAATTTTCGCAAGTGTTGTTTTTCCGACGCCAGATGGGCCATAGAAAATCAAATTTGGGATAGTTCCAGAGTCAATAATGTTGCGCAAAAGTTTTCCTTTGCCAAGCATATGTGCTTGCCCTACCACGTCTTCCAGCGCGGTCGGACGGAGCCTATCTGAGAGAGGTGCTGCCATATGACTTTCCTTTCGTTGCGTTTGGAGTGCGCTTTTTGAGGTCTTTGCTTGTGCTTGGTAGCTCAGCGCGGGCCGCGAGGCCAAATAAAATAAATATTATTTATTTTATTTGTATCCAAGAGCCCAACAACGTTGCGCTCTTGGATGGCCGGCAGGCCCTACGGGCCTGCCGGCGCCTCGCGGCGCCCCTCGGCCTGGTCACGCTTTTCCACATGTTACCTAAAGACAAAATAGGTGTACTTTGGGCAAGTGCACCTACTCTGTTGCATTTTATTGTTCAAATCTAGTTGTATAGCGGATATTTCTCACAAATCTCGCTGACTGCATTTTTTATGTATTGTTTATTATTTTCGAAGTCTCTAACCGCAAGGGTGATAAACTTTGCGATTTGATTCATATCGTCCACACCAAGGCCGCGAGTCGTGACAGCGGCAGTACCGATGCGAATTCCACTCGTGATGAACGGGCTGAGCGGCTCATTCGGGATGGTATTCTTGTTCACGGTGATGCGCACCTCGTCGAGGCGAGTCTCCAGCTCCTTGCCGGTCACGCCGGTGCCGCGCAGGTCGAGCAGCGCGAGGTGATTGTCCGTGCCGCCAGAGACGAGAGTGAGACCGTTGTCGAGCAGGGCTTGCGCAAGGGTTTTGCAGTTCTCAACGACCTTTTTGTTGTAGTCTTTGAACTCGGGTTTAAGTGCCTCGCCGAAGCAAACCGCCTTCGCCGCGATGATGTGCATCAGCGGGCCGCCCTGCGTGCCAGGGAAAATGGCCTTATCGATGGCTTTGGCGTACTTCTCCTTGCAAAGAATCATGCCGCCACGCGGGCCGCGCAAGGTCTTATGCGTCGTCGTCGTCACGAAGTCCGCAAACGGCACAGGATTCGGGTGCAAGCCGCTCGCGACAAGGCCCGCAATGTGCGCCATATCGACCATCAAGTAGGCGCCAACCGAGTCCGCAATTTGCCTAAACTTTTCAAAGTCAATAATCCTCGGATAGGCGCTCGCGCCGCAAACAATCAGCTTCGGAGCGACTTCTTTGGCCTTTTGCGCGACCTTATCATAGTCGATAACGTGCGTCACCGGGTCCACGCCGTACTCAACGAAATTGTAGTACTTGCCGGAGATATTCACGGGCGAGCCGTGCGTCAAGTGGCCGCCCTCGGAGAGCGTCATGCCCATAACGGTGTCGCCGGGGTTTAAAATCGAGAAGTAGACCGCGGTGTTGGCCTGCGCACCCGAGTGAGGCTGAACATTTACGTGCTCGGCTCCAAAGAGTTCTTTTGCGCGGTCCCTCGCGATATTCTCCACAACGTCAACATACTCGCAGCCACCGTAGTATCTTTTCGCCGGGTAGCCCTCCGCGTACTTGTTCGTCAAAACGCTTCCCATCGCAGCCATCACCGCGGGTGTAACGATATTTTCCGAGGCGATAAGCTCCAAGTTGTTCCGCTGCCGCGCAAGTTCTTCTGTCATGGCGTTCCCGACCGCCGGGTCGTAGTTTACTAAAAAATCGAGGCTGTTTTTTACATAGTTCATAAAGGTTGTCCTCCTGTGAGTGATTAGATTTATTATAGAGAAGCAAACCGAACTTGGCAAGTTAATTTATAACGGGGAGTGCCCTAAGTTAGCATCTGGCGGCCGCGAGGCGCCGAAGACCTTACGGGCCTTCGGCCAGCCCAACACTCAATGTTGTTGAGTGCTGGGCCACAATTTTATTTTGGCCTCGCGGCCCGGCCGGGGCAGCTAGCCAATGGAAAATGCTCACTTGGGGCACTCCCTAAAACGGAGGAGTGTCATGTAGAGATGTTTGTGGGATAATTGAGGCTACGGTAAAAAATCAAATAAAAGCTGGGAAAACAAAGGGTAGTGTTGATCAAATAAATATACTGATAGATTTATTGACATGAAAGGCCGCGTAAAGGAACATCGTCAAATCAATCATTTCGATGGAGCGGGAAACACAGCAAGTTTTCCGTCTAAATCTTGCAAACCAGTGTCTTTGAGGAAAGTTGTTACTTTCGAT
>JAZQJR010000077.1:0-2734 GCA_045541715.1 Acutalibacteraceae bacterium | reverse complement strand
CTATCATCTTGTAATAAATTTCAACTCGTTGTATTGTTTCTCCAAAGACTTTCTCTTTATGATGTACAATAATTTTATCGATGAACTCATGTAAAAGCTCTGTTGTTAGCTCTTCGATATTTGAATATTTTCTCACGATTTGCAAAAAAACATCGGCATTAAGTTCATGAGACTTCTCTTCAGCAACTACTTTTTTCATGTATTTTATCTGTGCTTTAAGTTCAAACTGCTCATCCTCGTACTTTTGCGATAGTTTTAAAAATCAGTCTTCGGATAAGTTGCCTAATATTTTTTCTTCGAAGACTTTTTCGCAGAGCGTATCAAGTTCTTTGTCGCGAGCTAACATTTTATTTAGTGCTTCGAGGTTTTTCTTCGACTAACAAAAAACGCAAACTACATTGAAATTTTTGAAACGCTACATTCGCGTGAACTTGCATACAAAATTAACAAAAAATTAGCGCGACTTGTCCTGCGCGGTCACGCACCAACAACTATTTTTACAAACTCATCTTCAAACTCGGTTGCGAACTGCACAATATTTGAAATATCATTTTTGATTAAGTAATCCAGGGCATTGCTAATATTGCATATACGTCGACAATTTTGCCAACGAGGAGAGTTGAGCCTCGTACCTATTTTTAGCCTTTTTTTATCATTAGCCCTCTTGCGAAATTAAGAGAGTTGTTCAAAATTGCAAATACCAGCGATCAAAGAAAAGCGTTTTCTTAGGGGGAGTGCCCTATAGAAGCATTTATGATATACTAGATTTATGAAATGTAAAGCATGTAATGACGGAACGAATCAAATAAAAGCCGGAAAAACAAAGGCAGGAATCCAAAAGTACAAATGCAAAATATGCGGAAAATATTACACCGCGGAAAACAAAAAGAGAGGCCATAGTGAAGAAACCAAAAATCAGTCGATAAAATTGTATATGGAGGGAAATAGTGGCCGTGCAGTCGGCCGAATTCTGGGGACCGGGAAAAATATGTGCCTGTATTGAATTCGGAAAAATGGGAAAAATATTGTGCCCTAACAAAGCTCCCAGTACGCGGCTTAACGTCATCGAAATGGCCGAGCTGTACAGCTTCGTCGAGAGAAAAAAACAGATTTTACGCGATAGCGCTGGTCAGTAGAGATGCACGGGAAATCGTAGGCTTCGACATAGCTTTCGATAAAAGTCGAGATCGAATTCAGCGCTTAGTTGATCGTTCCGTGAAGGCGCGGCAATATTACTCTGACGCTTGTTCGGCATACGCAGAAGTGCGCTACAAAGGCGCACATACTTCGCTAAAAAATAAAAGTCAAACTTGCACGGTTAAAGGTGTAAACTCTGACTTGCGACACTACATTCCTCCTTTACACCGAAGGTCCAAATGTTTTTTTCGATCACTTGAAACAGCTAAGCTGTCTTCAAAATTTTTGTTAATGCCTTAAATCTATTTGCTCGCGCTAAAAAGAATTTTCCTCACCTGAAATCCGCATTTTGTCTCTCAAGTTTTATTTAAATGCTCAACTAGGGCACTCCTCGGTGCAAAAACTTGAATCTAAATCGTACCCATTAGAAGTCTCTAGAACGAAGGCAAACAACAAAAAAAGCGCCGCACTATATCGCGCGGCGCGTCTAATTCTGGAGCTGATAAGCGGATTCGAACCGCTGACCTCATCCTTACCAAGGATGTGCTCTGCCTACTGAGCTATATCAGCACATGGAGCTGGAGAAGAGACTTGAACTCTCGACTTCATCATTACGAGTGATGTACTCTACCAACTGAGTTACTCCAGCATCAAACTTTCTCAATTATATCAAGCGCGTTTTGCGAAGTCAAGGGGGCTGTCTTTAAGGGAGTGCCCAAGTTAAAGACAAGACAAAAAACTCATTAGCCCTACGGCAGATTCAAGGTGAGGAAATCGCTGTTTAAACTCGACAAACTTATTATAAGCGTATACAAAAACACGCATTATGGCTTGAAACGTCTCTAGAGTGTGTCGTCAATAAAAACATGATATGATAGAAATAAAAAAGTACGTGAGGCAGAAAATGAACAAAAAAACGCACCGACACGACATAAGTGACAGCGCTTGGGAAAAGATAAAAGCGCACACGTGGAGGAAACGCAAAAAATACATTACATGCTTTACATTTCATAAATCTAGTATATCATAAATGCTTCTATAGGGCACTCCCCATATAAAAAAAAAAAATCAATAATTTAAATGGCATTGCTAAATTTGCGTGGATGACTGCAGTTTTTGCAAGCGGTAAAAAAACGAAACGAAGCGGATATTTATGAGGTGGCGTTGCTTAAATAATCAAATGTGGTATAGTAGGAAGAAAATGGCGGTATAGATATGTACAAATGCAAAAAGTGCGAATCAAATGAATACGTAAAAGCCGGTTTTATAAAGGGCGAACAGCGCTACAAGTGCAAGAAATGCGGCTGCCAATTTGTGCCAACAAGACATAAAGGCAGGAGCAAGCAAGAAAAACTCCTGGCGGTGTGGATGTACGCGCACGGTTATTCCTTCAGGACAATTTCCAAGTTTTTAAAGTCAACGTTCATCCTGCGTTCGTTTGGGTGAATAGTTTTGGGAAAAAAACTATTCCAAACCGGCGCCAAATGACGATAGCGTAGTGATTGAGCTCGATGAAATGTGGCATTTTTGCATTCAAAAAAAGACAAGTTTGGATTTGGAAAGCTTATTGCCGAACCACAAAACAGCTCATCGATTG
>JAZQJR010000076.1:0-3699 GCA_045541715.1 Acutalibacteraceae bacterium | reverse complement strand
ATGTCTAATTCAAACAAAATCAGAAACACATTTGATTGAAAGTAACAACTTTCCTCAAAGACACTGGTTTGCAAGATTTAGACGGAAAACTTGCTGTGTTTCCCGCTCCATCGAAATGATTGATTTGACGATGTTCCTTTATGCGGCCTTTCATGTCAATAAATCTATCGATATAGTTATTTAGCCAACACTCCCGCTAAATTTTGCTTGCGTTTTGTCACAATCATCACCTAAGTTTACTTGTTTTTTCGCCGGAGGAACATAAACACACCTACGGCTAGCACAACGAGAGGCAAAATCACCGCGACAGCTATGCCAATCGTGTCGGCAGTCGCCTTGCTGATGCCCAGCTCATCGCCGCCCATGCTCTTCGACTCAATCATCACGCCGGCGTCATCCCGGCCAGACATCTTGTTCACCGTGTTGACAAAGTACGCCGAATTGTTCAGCGCATTCGAGGCCAAGTAGTCTTGCGTCAGCGCGCCATATGAGCTAATTACCGCGATGCTTGATTTTTTCTCACCTTCAGCGTCCAGTGTAGATATTACAACAGACGGAATCGGGCCGGAAACATTTGCTGCGAAGTCAAAATTTTTATCTGCACCCTTCGGAAGAACTCCAGCTGTTGACGAAAATTGCAGTAAAGTCTTAACGGATTCATTGTTTAAAATTTCCAGCGGCCGACAAATCGCCATAAGCACCGGAATTTCCGTATTTTTCAACTCACTAGAGTATTCACTATCAACATACTCGTTCACGGCCTCAAATGGGCTAGAAACAACGTTTTGCATATCCGTCTCGTAAATCAGCCCAGATTTGATTCTAACGTGGTTTTTCTCTAAAAAGGCATTCAAGTTCGGTGAGTCCGCTTGATTGGGGTTAATCGCGTAAATAAGGCCCTTTTCGCCACTAGCTAAGTATTTCTCGATCTTCTCCACCGATGAGACATCAAAGTCGCGCTCGGAACCAAAAATCATTGCTAGCTTCACATCGTCCGGAATTTCCTCGTTTAAAAGCGAAATCTCCGATATTGCAAAGTTATTCTTCTTTAGCAACTCCTGAAATGCCGTCGAATCTTGCTCGCCGTACCCCTTTAAAAAGGCTATCTTAGTTTGATTATCGCTCGTCACGTACAAAATCGCTGAAGTTAGCTCTTGCTCCGCCTTCGAACCGGTAATCGCGCTGCCATAGTAGCTTCGCTGAATGTCAAAAATGTCCTGCACACTGATGACTTTATGCTTGTCGCCGGACTTTACTATTATGCTATTTTCAGTCAAATTCTCATCTTCATATTCCTGCAAGTAGGCCGGATTTTTCACCGTATCCACATATGTAAGAGTGATTTTGTCAGAGTTCAAGTCGTATTTTTTTAGGACCGAATTCGCTTGCGCAAAGTAGTCGTTCGACTGAACAAAGCTATCCTCGTCGCTCAACAGGATTATCTCCACGTCCTTATCGAGGTTCTTGATGAAGTCGAGCGACTCCTGCGTGAGCGAGAAAATCTTGTTTTGCGTCATGTCGAGGCTCAAACTGTATTTGTCCATCAGCTTGCCGACGACCAGGTTGAGCACCACGACTATCGCGACTACGATGAGCGTAATCGCCGTCGCCACGCTGCCGGTCTTGACCTTTCGAGTTTTAAACGCCGCCAATATTCCGTTATTTTTCATCGATGCTTCTCCCCTCTAGCTCCATCTTTTCTTCTCGAAAACGCGCACCGTCAAGAATACGAACAAAAAGCACACCGATACGAAGAAAACGACGTCCTTGAGGCCGATGATGCCTAGCGTGAAGTTGTTGTAGTGCGACATGAACGAGATTTTCTTAAGCGCGTTGCTGATGAACTCGACCGACACGGCTTGCGCGATTGCATCCATCATCAGGATGAAAACGCCCGCCACAATGCCGCTGATGGCCGCTACGATTTGGTTCTCCGTGATGGACGATAAAAACATTCCGATTGCGATGAGCGCCGCGCCCAATAGGAATAGCCCGAGAAAGTTGCCTAGGACGGTTTCCCATGAGGGGGCATTGAAGAAGGCGATGATGACCGCGTACACGAGGGTGATGGCGATGCAGAATATGTACATGAGCAGCGCCGCGACGTACTTGCCGAGCGCGATGGCAGTGAGGCTCACCGGCGCCGTCAGCAAGGCTTGGTCAGTTTTTTGCTTTTTCTCCTCGCTGAAAAGTCGCATGGTTAAAATGGGAATTATGAAAATCAATATGATGAACAGGCTGCTGAATGTGTACGACAGGTCCGTCGTGTTGGCCATCAGCGCGCTCATGTAGAAGTAAAATCCGCCGAAAACATAGAACGCCGCCAAAACTATGTACCCTATCGCCGACGAGAAATACGCCGAAAGTTCGCGTTTTATTATCGCTGCCATTACTTTTTACCTCCAAATCGTTTGCCTCTTTTGCTACTCGAGGTGCCGCTGCCCGTCGCCATTTCCAGGTTTGTCTCGTGCGTCAGCTTGCGAAAAATGTCCTCCAGCGTCATGTTCTCGTTGCTCATGGAGGTTATCGGGCAATTCAGCTCCGCCATCTTCGCGAAAACCTCCTTGCGCACGTCGGCCTCCTTGCCATAATCCACCAGGTACTCCGCGCTCGAATCATCGTTCGTCTTGCCCAAGGTTACGTTCTTCACACCCGAAATACCCATAAGCGCTGAGATAATCTCACCGCTGTCACCCTCGACGGTCAAAATCAGCCTGTTGTCGTCCGACAGCCCGCTGGAGAGGTTCGCCGTTGTATCGTCCGCGACAACCTTGCCCCTGTTGATGACGATGACTCGGTCGCAAACCGACTGAATCTCCGACAAAACGTGCGACGAGAGGATAATCGTGTGCTTCTCGCCAAGCGACTTTATAAGGTTGCGAATCTCTATGATTTGGTTCGGATCAAGGCCAACAGTAGGCTCGTCCAGGATGAGTAGCTTGGGCTCGCCTAGGAGCGCTTGCGCTAGGCCGACTCGTTGCTTGTAGCCCTTCGAAAGGTGCTTGATGACCCGATCGTACACGTCGCTAATCTTTACCAGCTTGCAAATTTCTTCTATGTGCTGCCTCTTGTTGAGCTTCACCTTTTTCAAGTCGTACATAAAGCTCAAGTAGGCCTTTACCGTCATATCGAGATAAAGTGGAGGCTGCTCAGGCAGATATCCGATTTTCTTTTTCACAGCGATAGAATTTTCTGTGATTTCATCTCCATCCACTGTTACGGTGCCTGCCGTCGACGATATGTACCCCGTAATAATGTTCATTGCGGTCGACTTTCCGGCCCCGTTTGGCCCCAAAAAACCAAGAATTTCGCCATCACTCACGGAGAAGTTAATATCGTGCAAGGCCGTCTTCGAGCCGTAATTTTTGCTCAGATTTTTAACTTCTATCATTTGCCCCACTCCCTATTAAATCGTTATTTGAATCAGCAAAGCGTGATCTTTCAAGTGCTTCGCCGATGGCTGTCCGCTTGTCACTAAGTATATCAGAACAATGATGCGCAAAAAGTCAAATAAACTCGCCGCGACGGAGTGCCATAATTGAGAACTTTCCCTTTGGTTCGCTGCCCCGGCCGGACCGCGAGGCCAACGAAAATATTATTTTCGTTGTGGCCCATCGCTCAACAACGTTGGGCGATGGGCTGGCCGCAGGCCCACAGGGCCTTTGGCGCCGCGCCGCGCCCAGCCGGTCGATTAGGGGA
>JAZQJR010000075.1:0-9263 GCA_045541715.1 Acutalibacteraceae bacterium | reverse complement strand
AACAACGTTGAGCGCTGGGCCACAAAGAAAATATTATTTTCTTTGGCCTCGCGGCCCGGCCGCAGCAGCTAGCCAAGAAGAATTTTTCAATTAGAAGTCGGAGGCCAAGCGGTCTTAGGAAGACAAGACTCACTGACAACTCCTTGGCTCACAGAACGACATGGCTACGATCCGACTTCAACAACGTTGAGCGCTGGGCCACAAAGAAAATATTATTTTCTTTGGCCTCGCGGCCCGGCCGCAGCAGCTAGCCAAGAAGAATTTTTCAATTAGGGCACACTTTTGACAAAACAAATTATATGTCTAGAAGATTCTTAGCAACTCGCTTAGTTACTCTCTATTTTCGTTAAAACAAAAAAGGGGACAACTTGCCCCTTAATATTTTCTTAATGAAGTTTCTCTTTAACTTTAGCAGCCTTACCCAGCCTGTCGCGCAGATAGTAGAGCTTGCTGCGACGAACCTTACCGTGTCTAACGACTTTCACATCGCGGACATTTGGCGAATGAACCGGGAAAACTCTCTCCACGCCAACGCCATAAGAAACACGTCTCACGGTAAAGGTCTCGGCGACACCGCTGCCCTTGCGAGCAATAACCGTGCCCTCGAACATCTGGATACGTTCTCTCTCGCCCTCTTTAATATTGACGCTCACCCTGACGGTGTCACCAATATTGAAGCTCGGGAACTCATTTTTCATTGAGCCTTGCGAAATAAGTTTTAATGCGTCCATTTTATCCTCCAAAATATTACAGTCTTGCGCTCGCAAAGCGCAGCGGACTGCTTGTTTTAATGCGCAACGCGCAGTTGCAAATTAAACCCCAAACGGCGTCTAGGCCCCATGATAACACATAATTAAAGTTTTTTCAAGCTTTTTACCAGGTTCTGTTTTATTCGTTTATAAGTCCACTGAAAGATCCTATCAACGCGCCGATAGATCCCGCCATAGCTACTGGGAAGCCAGCATGAGATAGAGCTCTACCTGTTTCAAAATCGAACTGGTGTAGGAAAAAACCAACACTCTCAACTAAAAGGCCCAACACTCCAACACCCATACACAGGAGCACACAGCGGATCCGCGTGGAAAGACCTTGTTGCGCTTGTCTCCGCGGTGCCACTACCGGAGCTGGTCCAACTTGCATTTTTTCTTAATTGAAGAACTAAGTCCAGCGTCGCCAGAAACAGCAGACATCTCCTCTGCTCTGAGGATGGCCTTTTCTACCTCTTTTTTGCCCTTGCTCAGCCCTAAGAAAAGCTTGTTCGCTTCCTCGTCAGACTCAAATTTTATTCCGTTGGCATCGGCTAAATTTTTAAATTCAGCTAAGTTTTTGCACTCAAGTGCTTTGGCGTTAAAATCTCCGAACTCTCGGTACTTTTCCAGTAAAGTCTTTGCGAACTTTTCTGCGTCATCCTCTTTTCCGGAAAAGTTCGTTAAAATCTCCGCAATTTCCTGTGCTTGTCTTTTGTATTCAGTTAACATCATACGTTACGCTTTCTTTTTGTTGGCATTTTGGCCGGTTTCACGCTGCTCATAGAAAAAGCATGGTGCTTTTTAATCAGAGGTGCCTGGCAAAATTGTTCCAGGAAGCTGTGCAAGAGCGCCGCCCAAAGTGGCTAGGGCGATGCCCATTGTTCCATAGGATAGACTTTCTAAAATAGGAGCATCATCATTAAAGGCACCGGCAACCGCGCCTACAACTAAAGAGATAAATGAAGCTATACCAGCGCCAACCGCTGCAAAACCTTGAAGACGCCCCCATATCGAACCTTGTCTTCCACCACCAGTCACTGCGGCCAAGTCTTCCATATTAAGCATAGTTTTTTCGACTTCTTTTTTACCCTTGCTTAGCCCTAAGAAAAGTTCATTAGCCGCTTCCTTCGATTCAATTTTCATTCCATTTGCATCGGCTAGGTTTTTAAACTCAGCTAAGTCTTTGCACTCCAGCGCTTTTGAGTTAAACTCTCCGAACTCACGATACTTTTCCAGTAAATTCTTTGCGAACTTTTCTGCTTCCTCTTCTTTCCCGGAAAAGTTCATTAAAATCTCCGCAATTTCCTGTGCCTGCCTTTTGTATTCGGTTAAAGTCATATTTATCCTCCTTTCGAATTGAATTTATTGTTATTTTAGCACGATTGCTTCTCGGTGTCAAACTTTTATTTGTTGTTATTGGATATTGTTAAGATCCAGTATATATAAAGCGAATGCTCAGTAAAATCAAATTTTGAAAAATTGCACAAGTGGTTGCTTCTTTTGATTTTTATCTTTTGTAAAAAATTGCCGTATTGTATGCAACCTTAGCAACATATCAAATTGGAACTCGAGAAAAACACGCCCAAAAGCTCGCGAATAAAATTAGTCTTATTGACACAAAATTTTACGCATCGGACTATTTTCATGCTTACAGTCTTATTGATCCATCGAAACATCTCATCGGAAAATCACATACCTACACCGTTGAGCGCATGAACAGGCTTTTGCGTTACTATCTTGGAGATTTGCCCGAAAAACTAATGCTATTCGAAGAGTCTGCAGATGATTAAGCACTCACTTTTGCTGTTTGTGCGTAGATATTTTATCAAGTGTATGAAAGTTTAGGAATGCCCGGCTGCAGCTAATCAAAAAATCATTCAAATATAGCTTTCTTGCAACTTCTCGAGGGCTGCCAACTTTACGCACACGCAAAATACATCAATCGCAGTTTGCAATTCGCACTCTGATGGATACGATGGCGCAAGTCGAATGTTGCTGTCGTTTTTGTCGGACCCATTTGGAAAAGTCGCGCCAGCATCGGTCAAAATCAGACCAACATTTTTGCACAACTCGACAACACGATTAGCGCAGCCATTCATCACGTCAACGCTGACAAAATAGCCGCCACTCGGCTCGGTAAAGGAAATAATCTCATTGTCGGCGAAGTTTTCCCTCAGCGTGTTAACCACAATGTTGAACTTAGGCCGCAAAATGTCGCGCTGCTTTTTCATATGGCTCATCAAGCCATGATAGTCCTTGAAGTATCGCGCGTGACGCAGCTGATTAACCTTATCAAAACCGATGGTTTTGAATGAATACATCCGTTTGATGTGCGCGAGGTTCTCCTCAGAGGCGCCAATGAACGCAACGCCTGCGCCAGGAAATGAGATTTTCGAGGTGGAGCAAAATATTATCGGCAGATTTTGCGTGCCATTTTTCTCGCACTCGTCCATTATGTTTAAAAGCTTCGCTGGCGTGTCGGTCAGGTCGTGGATGGCGTAGGCGTTGTCCCAAAAGATGCGAAAGTCCGGCGCAAGTGGATTTAATCTTGCAAAACGACGAACAGTCTTGTCGGAGTACGTAATGCCCTGCGGATTCGAATACTTGGGCACGCACCAAATCCCTTTAATGGCGCTGTCGCTGGCAACGAGGCGTTCGACCGCATCCATATCTGGGCCGGAGGATGTAATCGCAATCGGAATTGCCTCGATGTTAAAATGCTCCAATATTGCAAAGTGACGATCGTAGCCGGGACATGGACACAAAAATTTAATCTTATCTTGCTTACCCCAAGGCTTGCCGCCACAGACGCCATGCGTCATAAAAAGCGAAATCACGTCAAACATCAAGCTCAAACTCGAGTTGCCGCCAACGAAAATTTGCTCTTTCTTAACGCCTAAGACTGGCGCAAAAATCTCCTTTATCTCTCTGATGCCATCTAATGCACCGTAATTCAAGCAGTCGATGCCGTCATCGGAGGTGAAATCTGACGCAGAATTTACGGTGTCTAAAAGGTCTCTCGATAGCGCAACTTGTTCTGGCGATGGCTTACCGCGAGCCATATTCAAATTGAGCTTTAGCTCTTTTAGCTTTTCGTATTGTTCGGAAATGAATGTTTTCTCACGTAGAAATGCTTCGCGGTCAAGTGTTAAGTAGTTCATATGGTGAAATCCTTCTTTCATTAAGGTGACAGCCGAGAAACTGGAACATTCTTGCTTTAGTTCCTCTTTGGGAATGCCCTAATCGAGCATCTAGCGGCCGCGAGGCGCCGAAGGCCCTGCGGGCCTTCGGCCAACCAAGAGCGCAACTTCGTTGGGCTCTTAGTTACAACGAAAATAAAAATTTATTTTCGTTGGCCTCGCGGCCTGGCTGGGGCAGCTAGCCCAATGGAAAATGCTCACTTGGGGCACTCCCTCTATTTTTCACTAAAGCCTTAGCCAAACGCGACAAGTACTTAAGCACATACCAAGACAGCGTGCACAAGGCGCCTCCGACTAAGATTAGCTTAAAGCTTGGAGCTGCTAACGAGAAAAAGCCCCTAAACAATAGTATGGAAATTCCAAACGCAGCGCTCATGACGGAAAAGAGAATTTTTCGCGTCAAATTGAATGGTGTGCACAGTTTAAATAGCAGCAGAAAGCCGTTTAGGCCGGTTAGGATTACGCAAAGTGTCGACATTTCAACGTCGGTGAGCGGAACAATTTTTGACGTTGCGGTGACGGAAAGTATGGACATGACTATGGTGAGGGCACACGGGAGTGCCTTTTTTATTATGTTGAAGAACAAGTTGCCGTCGATGCGACTATTATTGGGCTCGAGCGCCAGCACAAACGACGGGATGCCGATGGTGAACATGTTGATGAGCGTCATCTGGATGGGCATGAACGGGTACGGCGTGTGGAAAAATAGGAACAAAATCGCCAACAGCGTCGAGTAGATCGTCTTGATGAGGAACAGCGACGACGAGCGCTGGATGTTGTTGATGGAGCGGCGCCCCTCGAGCACGACCTTGGGCATGGAGGCAAAATCAGAGTTTAGCAGGACAAGCTGCGAGACGTTTCTCGCGGCATCGCTGCCGTTGGCCATGACGACACTGCAATCGGCCTCCTTCAGCGCAAGGACATCATTAACACCGTCGCCGGTCATGGCAACCGTGTGCCCTTGCTCCTTGAGGGCGCAAATTATCTCCTTCTTTTGCGTCGGCGAGACTCTACCAAAAATCGTATACTCATGCGCAGCTCTTTTGATGTCATCGTTCGTTCGCAAGGTGCTCGCATCGACGCACTTATCGTGGCCCTTGACGCCCACGCGCCGCGCAATATTCGAGACGGTCGACACGTTATCGCCGGAAATAATCTTTACGTCGACGCCCTCGTCGTAGAAGTACTTGAGGGTCTCGGCGGCGGTCTCGCGGATGACGTCGCGAATCAACACAAAACCCATAAGCTCGAGGTTCCTCGGCAACTCCTTGCCAATGAAATTCTCCTTCGAGTGAGCCAATATAACTACGCGATTTTCCTTTGTGAGTTGCTGCAATTGATCCTTTATGGAGTCGCATTTGTCCCTCAAGATGAACTCCGCAGCACCCATCACATAGGCGCCGTGCCCCTCGACGTACACGCCGGACCATTTCTTCTCCGATGAGAAGGGAACCACAGTCGAGGCTTTCTTGTGAGGTGTCTTATTTTGGTCCACAAAGTCCTTGATGGCATGGTAGGTCGGGTTGCTGTCGTCGGTGTTGTTGACAATCATCGCAAGGCCCGCGCGCACGTCGCGCTGCGAGACGCCCTTGTGAGGAATAACGTCCTCAACCTGCATGGTGCCTTGAGTAATCGTACCGGTCTTGTCGAGGCACAGCGTATCGACCCGAGCGAGCGTCTCGATGCAGTAGAGGTCTTGCACAAGGACTTTTTTCTTTGTCAAGCGAATAACACCGACGGCCAGCACGGTACTTGTTAGAAGAACCAAGCCTTCGGGGATCATCCCGATGAGGGCTGCGGTGGTGTTGACGACGGCGTTCTCGAGGGAGTTGTGGCTCAGCTGACGCATAAAGAGCATAGCGCCGATGGGTACAATTAGAATCGACAAAATAAGAATAATCCGGTTAAAAGCCGCCATAATTTGCGAGTTGCTCTTCTTGACGTACTTGGCGTCACTCGAAATCTTCGAGGCATAATTGTCTTGGCCAACGTGCTCGATTTTCGCCTTGCACTTGCCACTCACAACGAAGCTTCCAGACAGCAACAAATCGCCGATTTTCTTATCTATCGAGTCGGATTCGCCGGTCAGCAACGACTCATTAACGCTAATTTGACCACATATAATTTTACAGTCCGCCGGAATTTGACTGCCTTGCGAAAGCTCAATTATGTCGTCGAGAACCAGCTCATCGATGTTAATTTGACTTCTTTTACCCTCGCGAATGACCGTGACCTTGTTCAGCGACAAAATCGACAGCTTATCAACGGCGCGCTTGGCACGAATTTCCTGGTATGTACTTATAATGAGGTTAGAAACGACCACGCCCATGAATAGGAGGTTCTTGAACGAGCCCACATAAATAATCGCGGCGGCTAAAACGAAGTTGAGTATGTTAAAGAGCGTGAAGGTGTTGTCTTTTATAATTTGAGGGATGGTCTTTGTCGGAATCGAAGTGTCTTTGTTGACAAGATCAGCCTCTTTCCGTGAGAGAATTTGCTCATAGGAGAGGCCAAAATCCGGCTCGGGAATATATCTCTTAATGCTGTTTTTTAGCTCCGCAGGCATGCATTTCATCCTTAATTCGAAAATTTTCACCCTAATTATATTATGCGCGAAAAGGCTAAGTCAATTACGCTCAAACGGAGGTTTTCTATGCGTTGCAGGTGCGTCGATATGCGAAATAAGGAGGTCATAAACGTCAAGACTGGCGTGCGTTTAGGTTGCGTCAGCGACATAGAAATTGACACCCACGAGGCCCGCCTTGTCGCGATTATCATATACGGTCGACTGCGTTGTTGTGGTCTGCTCGGCCGCGAAGATGACGTTATCATTCGCTGGGAGGATATCGAGGTCATCGGCGAGGATACTATTTTGGTTAAGCATAATATTGGCATCCGTCGAAAGAAACGCCATTTCGCAGAGTTTATGCGGCTCCTAAAGGGGTAAGGGCATGTGTAGGGACCTTATTTGAGAACTTTACTTTGGGTTTGCCGCTGCGGCCGCGAGGCCAAAGAAAATAAATTTTTATTTTCTTTGTAGCCAAGAGCCCAACGAAGTTGCGCTCTTGGTTGGCCGGCAGGCCCGTAGGGCCTGCCGGCGCCTCGCGGCGCCCATCGGGTTGATCGGAACATTCATACATTGCACCAAGGCTGGCACTATAATTTTTCTTGATTCGAAAACTTAATTGTAGCTTTGTTGCCATGCTTTATCTCCGTTATGAGACCGGTTTTCCGATCGGCCCTTAGCTCAAACTTGCCGGCATCAACCTTGCCGATGAAAGCCATCTCCTCGCTATCCTTATAGAAGGGCTCCTCGTCGACGTTATCTACCATAAAGTCAAGCACCTCAAAAATTGCCGCGACACTAGATTCAATCGGCAAAACTATTTCGTCGGTCCTATACTCCAGGCCATTTTTTGCGATAGAGTTGCCCGATTTGCCGTGGCTTATTTTTAGACCGCATAGACAGCTGTTTCATATTTTGGTGAATTCTGCGCTAGGAAGAAGCGATTAACATGAAAATTTAGTTCAAGTGGGGTATTAGATCTAGCTTTGGCATTAGCACGTGAACCGAGCTGAATGTCAGTTAAATGCTGTTGGGAAGCTTGTTCTATTTGAAGTTTGAGAGTTTTGTTCAAAAGAACTCTTTTTTGAACAAACAAATTTTATGCTGCGGGAGCCATAGCGACTGCAACAGATTGCGAGATCGCCCTGGAGTGTATCGTCAATAAATTCTTGCCAAAAGAGCAACACATCTAATTTGGATATATGCGACAAATGCTGTGATATTTTTAGTGTGACGGGTAGCTATACTGCGTCATTTTTTGAGATACAAAAATGCGAAAGTGCTGACCAAATTCTTTATAATACAAAAGTTCTAAACGCGCGGAGTTGTCCATATGCTTGGTACAAAGGAGGACAAGACCATGGACGAAAAATATGCGCAGGCCATCCGCTCGCTGAGCCGCGACTTGCACGAGATTTTGAAATATGTACCGGAAGAAATCCAAAAAAATGTGCGTGAAATTTGCATACGCGCAGAAAAACCGATAATTTTCATTTGCAAGGATGATTATTTATTTTTGAGGAAAGACGGCAAATTGACGCGAAACATTAACTTGCCACTTAAGTTGGCCACCAAACAAGACATAAAAAACAGCATACGGGCGATGTGCGACAACTCGGTTTATAGCTACGACGACGAGATGAAAAATGGCTTTCTGACGCTCAAGGGTGGGCATCGAGTTGGCCTTTGTGGCACGGCTGTGTTGAGCAATAACATCGTTGTGAATGTCCGCGATGTTTCGACGCTGAATATTCGAATTGCACGGCAGATAAAGACCTCAGCGGATGAGCTTTTCTCGACGATTAAGAATAAATTTAACGGAATAATTTTGGCGGGCGCGCCGGCTAGCGGCAAAACTACTGTCTTGAGAGAAATCGCTCGGAAACTTTCGCTGAGCGGCAAAAAAGTCAGTGTCGTCGACGAGCGAAATGAGATTTCTGGTACATATGAGGGTGTGGCGCAAAATGACCTTGGTTTTTGCGATATTTTAAATCGATATCCAAAGTCTGATGGTCTACTTCAAGCAATTCGGACGCTGTCGCCAGATGTGATTGTATGTGATGAAATCGGCGCTGAGCAGGACATCATGGCGGTGAAGCAAGCTGTTCACGCAGGGGTAAAGCTCGTCGTGAGTGTGCACGCAGCCGAGGTGAGGGACTTTTCGAAACGGCGTCAATGCAAAGAACTCTTGGCGACCGAGGCCTTTGACGTGCTGGCGATGATGTCCGGCCGGAGCGAGCCGGGGAAAATTTCCGAAGTTTATAGAGTGGGTGAGGGGCTTGACAAAATTAGTCGGTGCGCTGCTCCTCGCGCTGTCGTCGGCGGCCTTGGGGCTTGTCACAGCGCGTAAGCTGGCCGTGCGAGCGCGATTCTTGCAGCAGTTTTTGCAGCTCGTAAGCTACGTAGAAACCGAAATTCGATATTCGCGCAGAGTCTTAAGCGAAATTATACGTGGCTATCAAGCTGAGGGCGAGTTGCAACTATTCTTGAGTGCGGTTTGCGAGTATCTAGAGAAGAAAACTTCATTTGAACAGGCCTGGCGCGATGCGTTAGAACGTTTACCTAGTTCGTATGGCTTGCTGCGACAGGATAAAGAACTGATTTGCGCGTTCGGTGGAGAGCTGGGGGGAAGCGACGTCGATGGGCAAATTGCCTTGTGTCGGTTGAATAAAAACTTGATAAGCGCGGCGCTGGAGCAGGCCTTGGAGGAAAAATTGCGGAAGAGTAAGCTGTACTTTATGCTGGGTT
>JAZQJR010000074.1:0-6656 GCA_045541715.1 Acutalibacteraceae bacterium | reverse complement strand
GTTTTGTTGTTCGGCAATACGCTTTCCAGAGGCAAACTCATCTTTTTTTGAGCGTAAAAAATGCCACATTTCATCGAGTTCAATCACTACGCTATCGTCAATTGGAGCCGGTTTGGAATAGTTTTTTTCCGCAAAACTCTTCACCCAAACGAACGCAGAATGAACGTTGACTTTAAAAAACTTGGCGATGGTTCGGAACGAATATCCATGTGCATACATCCAGACCGCCAGGAGTTTTTCTTGCTTGCTCCTTCCTTTCTGCCTTGTAGGAACAAATTGGCAACCGCATTTTTTACATTTGTAGCGCTGTTCTCCCTTTACAAAGCCAGCTTTTACGTATTCGTTTGACTCACACTTTTTGCAGCTGTACATAGCTATTACCGTCCTTTTCTTTCTATTATATCACGTTTGATTATTTAAGCCCCCCATTTGTCGCAGCTTTCTCGTCACCAAAGTTATCATTTTTTCTCGATGAAGCTGTACAGCTCCTCCATTTCGATAACGTTACACCACGCATTTTGCGTCTCTTTTGGTTCAATATTTTTCGCATATTTCCAAATCCAATGCAAGCACACTTTTTCCCCAACTTTTCAAATTATATCGACAGCGTGGCTACTGTTTCCCTCGATATACGACTTTATCGTCTGCTTATTGATTTCTTCGCTATGCCCTCTTTTTTTGCTTTCCGGGGTGTAATATAGCACGCATATTTGGCGTTTGTACTTCTGGGTTCACACCTTTGTTTTTCGGCTTTATTTGATTATTTTCAGCGTGACAATATTTACACTTCATGTCTTTGTTATAACATGAACATTTCCATAGGGCACTCCCAAAAATTCAATTGTAATTACTCTTCTAAGGCACTTCCAGTAAAATTTTCTCTGTTACCCATATTAATCGCCATTAGCACTTTTACAACAAAAACTTTCCGGTTAATGAGATTTAGTTGTCACAGTTGATATCTGAGCTTTGCTGTGCTATACTATCAACAAGTATGAAATTCAAGGAGGTCTTATTCATATGGAAAACATTTTGAAGACGAGCAATCTGACGAAGACTTTTTCGAAGAAGACGGCCGTTTCGAACGTGAACATGAACATCAAAAAGGGCGACATTTATGGATTCATCGGACGAAACGGCGCCGGAAAAACCACTCTTATTAAGATGTTAGTGGGGCTTTCGTCTCCGACGAGCGGCTCCATTGAGTTGTTTGACGATAAGAATCTCAATAAGCAACGCCGAAAAATCGGTACAGTCATCGAGGCGCCGGCTTTTGTGCCGCACTTGAGCGCGAAGGAAAATATGTACATCCAATGGAAACTCCTTGGCTCAAAGGACAAATCGATTATCGACGAGACCTTGAAGCTTGTAGGCCTTGAAGATGTTGGCAAGAAAAAAGTTAAGAAGTTTTCGCTCGGCATGAAGCAACGCCTTGGAATCGCGATGACCTTGATGGGCGAGCCGGAGTTTTTGGTCCTCGACGAGCCAACGAACGGCCTTGACCCAGAGGGTATCATTGAAGTCCGCAAGATGCTCAAAAAGTTGAATCAAGAGCGCGGCTTGACGATTCTTGTATCGAGTCACATTCTCGGCGAGCTGGCTAAGTTGGCAACGCGCTATGGCATTATTAACGACGGCGTCTTGGTTGAGGAGTTCACCGACAAGGAGCTCAGCGAGCGCTGCCGTGCGGGCCTGATCGTTAAGGTTGACGACGTACATAAGGCAAGCGAGATACTAAAAGGCGAGCTCAACACCGAGAATTTCAATGTGCTCAACGAAAACACTTTGGAGATTTTTGATTTTGCTGAGAACCCTGGGGTTATCACCAAGGCCTTTGCGAAGAATGACATTTCCGTCGACTCCATCTCGCAAAAATCGGTCGACCTCGAGGAATATTTTATGAGTGTGATTGGGGGAAATAAAGATGCTTAACATTTTGAGAACCGACATATACAAGGCCATTCGGACGGCGTCGTTCTGGGTAACATTAGGGCTGACAATCGTTTCATCGATGATTTCGTCGTTCGTTCTATTCAAGGTTTTTTCTTTAATTGTAGGCTCTCCAGAGTTTGACATTGGTTTAGAATTAGAGCAAGGCGCATCCTTGCCGAACTTTTTTCAATCAGTTAGTGAAGTCATGCCTGAATGCCTTTTCCTAATTGGAATTTTTGCTGTGATGTTCGCGATATCCGATTTCTCGCATGGCACCATAAAGAATATCGCGTCAAAGGGTTACCACAGAGAGTACATATACTTGTCGAAGCTTATCACGGCGCTTGGCTATGCCGTTTTGAGTCTGGTGCTAGCCTTTGTGACCTCCTTTATAACGGCTCAAATCGTAATTAACGACAGCATCCCGAACTTTTTCGACTATAATAACGACTTTGCAAAAGAGTTAAGCTTTTTGAGTCTGCAAATCGTCACCTACGTAGCGATGGCTATTTTCTTAGCAACGCTAATTCGCTCGTTGGGCCCGGCTTTGTCAGTTTTCTTGGGATTCTTCTTCCTGCAAAGTACCGTTGTTGATTTAATCAATAAGTTCATTCACGAGATACTTAAATCGGACTTTTCCATCACGCCGTACACGATTTCCGGTGCATTCTCCAATCCCGACCAAGTCACCCAAGGAATTATAGTTTTGTGCGCTTACACGCTGGTGTTCACGGTCGTCGGACTCTATACTTTTAGAAAACGAGATATAAATTAGATCTCCTAAAAATAAATTTGAAAGCGATGTGCCATCTGGTGCGTCGCTGTTTTTTGTTGTAAAAAAGAAAACTGTGTATTAAATTTGTTTTTTTGCTTCTTTGCGCTAAAATATAATAGTGTCTTTTAGGGGGACTGAGCGAGCCTCTGGCGGCCGCGAGGCGCCGAAGGCCCCGATGGGGCCTTCGGCCACCCCAGCACTCAACAACGTTGAGTGCCGGGTCACAAAGAAAATGATATTTTCTTTGGCCTCGCGGCCCGGCTTGGGCAGCTAGCCCAACGTAAAAATGCTCGCTTCGGGCACACCAATTTTTCCCTTTTACGTAGGAGTTGATAGTATGAAAAAGTTTAAACTCTCAAACCGAAAGAAAATAGCTACAGGTGCTGCCACTGTTGCTACTTTGGCGGCAAGTTTTGCAATTACTTCAAGTGTTGGTACAAAAAAGGCAGATGAGCCTACCGTTAGCGAACTTAACGAAACTCAAAGTTCAAACGAGAATCTAGAAAAGCCTACTTCTAATGTTATACCGGAGATTGAAACGAAAAGTATAAGCTCATCTAAAG
Organism: Acutalibacteraceae bacterium; assembly: GCA_045541715.1. GTDB lineage: Bacteria > Bacillota > Clostridia > Oscillospirales > Acutalibacteraceae > CAG-557. Next base: position 3,386 of record JAZQJR010000074.1, on the reverse strand, counting down.
CTCAAAACGTCAATAAGGAGACGCCACAAAAGGAACGTCCTTCTGCCGCTGAAGGACAAACCGACGCCAAAACCAAAACAAATCCTAAATCAGATAATAATGTCTCGGCTAACAATAAAGCTAGCCAAAATAAAAATGAAAAAATGTTTGACTTTAGCGCTTGGAATAAGGCTTGCCCTCCAACACTAGTCGTCGTGAATAAAGACAATCCTATCCCAGAAGACTACCCGCTTTCCATCGAGAGCTACAACGGAAAGCAAATTAACGCTGCATTGAAGAATGACTTAGATGCCATGATAAACGCTGCCGCAAAGGATGGCATTAAAATCTTTATTTACTCGGGTTATCGCACCATCGAGGAGCAAACGCGCTACTTTAAGTCGCAAACTTTGATGTACCAAAAACAAGGATACAGCGAACAAGATGCTCAGGCAAAAGCTGCGATGTCCGTCGCGCGACCAAGAACAAGCGAACATAACACCGGCCTTGCCATTGACTTTAACTGCGTGATGGATGATTTCTTCAAGACAAAAGAGTATGCCTGGCTTGTTAAAAATGCCGCCGAGTATGGCTTTATTTTGCGCTACGCAAAGGATAAACTAGATAAGACTGGCGTAATTTATGAGCCCTGGCACTTCCGTTATGTTGGCAAAGAGCACGCTCCAAAAATTATGGCAAGCGGATTGTGCTTGGAGGAGTACATAGCTCAACTTCAAAAATGATGTTATAATCAGCAGCATCGGCGCCTCGCGGCGCTACGCTAGATCTTGCCTGAAGCCCCTTCACTTAAAGCAACAACATCGCGATGGAAAGAATAATTATGTTAGCTACTAAAATCGTTGCGATGACTTTTAGAGAGAATTTAACCCAGCTGGAGAAATCTATCTTTGAAATCGCCAGTCCGCCCATCACTACGCCGCTGGTAGGGGTTATCAAATTCACAAGGCCACATGCCGCCGAGAAAATCATTATCATGACGTTTGGACTCAAGTTTAAACTTTGCGCAAGCGGAGCAAAAATGCCCATCGAGCCCGTTGCAAGGCCGGAAGTTGACGGAATGAGGAACGACAAGCCAACGTAAATTATATACGACATGACAGTAAACGGTACAGCGTTCATGCCGTTGAGGGCGTTAGCGGAATGCGTCAGGATGAAGTTGTTCAGGTTGGTGTTCTCCATGATGACGTAAATGCCGCGCGACACCGCGATGACGAGCGCAACACCAATCATATCGCCGGCGCCGGCAATGAACGCATCCACAATTTCTTTCTCTTTTAGCTTGTAAACCAGGCCGCATACAACCGAAATTATGAAAAACCACGCAGCGAGCTCTCTAAAGTACCAGTTGCCAAACGACTCGCCTGTAAGCCAGGCCGTCCACGAATTGAAGGCCGTCACACCGAAACTTTCCCACGGAATAAGGCTCACAATCATGACTACAAAGGCGAACGCAAACAGGCTCAATACAACCTTGCCGCGCCCCGAGAGCGTTGTATCTTCGTCTTTCTTGTTGGAGTTAAATGCCTCGTGAGCGTCGTTGAGTTCATGTTGCGAGAGTATCGATGCGCCCAAATTGTTATGGACTTTTTTCGCATAGTTCATAACGAACCATATGCAAATCGCAAGTGTCGTCAGCCAAAGAATCGTGCCGAGCAAGATTATCGTGCCCTGGTTTGCCTCTATGCCGGCGGCTTTGGCGGTATCAACGGCAACCGAAATCGCGAACGGGTTGATCGTCGAGCCCAAAACGCCAGCGCCAGCGCCAAGCAAAATAACCGCCGCGCCGACCATAGAGTCAAAGCCGGCTGCCATCATCGTCGCGACAATTAAGCTATAAAACGCGATGGTCTCCTCGGCCATGCCGTAGGTCGTGCCGCCAATCGAGAAAATAATCATCAAGATAGGTATGAGCAAAAGCTCCCGGCCCTTCAGGCGCTTTACTATGTTCGCGATGCCCTTGTAGAGCACGCCAGTCTTGTTGATGACCCCCAAAAAGCCGCCCAAAACTAACACGAATAGCGAGACATCAATGGCGTCGACGAAGCCGAGAACCGGCGCCATGACTACGTTTGGTAGGGTCGCTTTCGTTATCAGCGGGTCGACGATGATCATGCTGACCGCCGCGATGACCAGGATTATAAGTATCAGGACCGTGTACGCCGAGGGCATCTTGAAGCCCCGTTTTTCCCTCTGAGGTGCTGCTGTTGTCATGAGTTTCCCTCACTTTCGTTGCAAATAATAGTTCCGACCGTTCCGTCAATGGCATCCTTGGCGCGCGCAAGTGACGTGATAATCGCAGTTCCGCCAGGCGTCTTATCGAGGAACTCAAGGCAAGCCTCGATCTTAGGCAACATGCTGCCCTTCGCGAAGTGCCCTGACTCCTTATAGCTCTTAGCCTCCGCGGTGCTTATCTTTGAAAGCGCGCGCTGATTCTCGGTGTTAAAATCTATATAAACAAAGTCAACCGCAGTCAAAATCAAGAGGATGTCGGCGTTCAGCGAGGCCGCCAAAAGCGCACTTGATTTATCCTTGTCGATGACCGCAGAAACACCCGTCAGCTGGGAATTCTCCTCGATGACTGGGATGCCACCGCCACCCGCAGCAACAACGATACTTCCAGCCTCGACTAGGCTATTGATGGTGTCGAGCTCCACGATTTTTTGCGGCGTCGGCGAAGGCACAACTCGACGATAGCCACGGCCAGCGTCCTCAATGAAGGTAAAGCCCTTATCTTTTGCGATGGCGTCTGCCTGCTCCTTGGTGTAAAAGCCTCCAATGGGTTTCGTCGGGCTCTTAAAGGCAGGATCGTTCTCATCGATGATGATTTGCGTTACCAGCGAGACGACATCCTTTTGAATTTTGCGCGCAAGTAGCTCATTGCGGATGGCCTGCTGCAGGTGGTAGCCAATATAACCCTGGCACATGGCGCTGCATTCCGGGAAGGGCATGCCGATAGAATTCTTGTGCGAGGCGGCATACTCATCCATCGCGAGGTTAATCATGCCGACTTGCGGGCCGTTCCCGTGACTCACAATCACCTCGTAGTTTTTCTCCGTGAGGTCAACAAGCGCGCTGGCAGTATTCTTCACGAGAGCCAGTTGCTCCTCGACATTGTTGCCAAGAGCATTGCCGCCCAGCGCGACCACAACACGTTTTTTGCTCATAGAGTCATCCTCCTAAATCACATCAAAGTCGCGTACATCACCGCTTTAATGGTGTGCATGCGGTTCTCGGCCTCGTCGAATACGACCGATTGCTTGGACTCGAAGACCTCATCGGTGACTTCCATCTCGTTGACGCTGAATTTCTCGCTGATGGCTTTGCCGATGGTAGTCTTCGTGTCGTGGAAGGACGGCAGACAGTGCATAAAGATGGCTTCCTTGCTG
>JAZQJR010000073.1:0-2757 GCA_045541715.1 Acutalibacteraceae bacterium | reverse complement strand
GACAACTCCTTGGCTCACAGAACGACATGGCTACGATCCGACTTCCCAAACGAACGCAGAATGAACGTTGACTTTAAAAAACTTGGCGATGGTTCGGAACGAATATCCATGTGCATACATCCAGACCGCCAGGAGTTTTTCTTGCTTGCTAAGTCGGAGGCCAAGCGGGCTTAGGAAGACAAGACTCACTGACAACTCCTTGGCTCACAGAACGACATGGCTACGATCCGACTTGTAAAAGGAGAACAGCGCTACAAATGTAAAAAATGCGGTTGCCAATTTGTTCCTACAAGGCAAAAAGGACGGAGCAAGCATGAAAAACTCCTAGCGGTCTGGATGTACGCACATGGATATTCGTTCCGAACCATCGCCAAGTTTTTTAAAGTCAACGTTCATTCGGCGTTCCTCTGGGGAAAACGTTTGTAACAAATAACTATTTCAGAACGGCTTTGCTTGACGATAGCGTAGTGATTGAACTCGATGAAATGTGGCATTTTTTACGCTCAAAAAAAAGACGAGTTTGGCTCTGAAAAGCGTATTGCCGAACAACAAAACAGCTCATCGATTGGGAGTGCGGCGCACGAGATGCTGAAACATTTCGAAAAATGTACGAGCATTGAAAAAATGGAACGTAAAAGTATTCTGTAGCGATCGATACAGTGTTTATCGTGATTTTATACCACTAAGATGTCTAATTCAAACAAAATCATAAGCACATTTGATCGAAAGTAACGACTCCCCGCAACGGCCTGGTTCGCAAGATTTTGACGAAAAACATGCTGTTTTTCACGCTCTATCGAAATGATTGATTTGACGATGTTCCTTTACGCGGCCTTTCATGGCAATAAATCTATCGATATAGTTATTTAGCCAACACTCCCTTTTTATTTTCGCTCCAAGCTTTAAGGGAATTATTTACAATGTCCATACACCAGCTAAAGTTTCTTCCGCGTGGATGGGCTAATTATTTGCGCAAAACCTTAGCGCGACATAGCCTGAGCGGGCTCCGCGCCGAAAAGAAAGGCTCGCAAAAGAAACGGATTCGCGCTTCAAACGATAAGCAAACAAAAATTTTATTTCACGCGGATTTCACTCTGCGAAACTGATTAGCTTTCATTTCCAGTCAATCTTTAAGATGCTCTTTCCGACGAATACATTTCCGCACAAACTTCTTCCGCGTGAGTAGGCTAATTGTCTTCGCAAAACCTTAGCGCGACGTTGCCTGCGCGGCTCCGCGCTGAAAAGAAAAACTCCAGAAGAAACGATTTCGCGTTCAAAGGCATAAATCAACAAAAGGCTTTCTTCACGCGCTTTCCGCACTGTGAAACCAATTAGCTTAAAGTCTTGCTCAAACTTTAAGGTAACTCTTCCTAACGTCCATAACCTACACAGACTCTTGCCGCGTGAGCGAACTAATTGTTTACACAAAACTTTAGCGCGACGTTGCCTGCGCGGGCTCCGCGCCGCGACTTGCGTGTCGAGGCTCTCGAACTGGCGTTGCGATTCGCGTTGCGGAAACCTCGGATTATTTTCTACGATACATCTTTCCAAGAAATTTTCCAGCAAAATCAACCGTCTGAAAAAACTTCGGTCGCGAGCAAATTTACTAAATTTTATTGCTTTTTCTTGTGCGCGTCACGTCCTGCGAGGTCACTTGCCGACGAAGATATATTATTCAATGTATTATTAATTGTAATATTCTTTGTATTATTCTCTGCGAAGTTTTCTTCATGGGGTTTTAGAAGTTTACTTCGTGAGGGTATGGAAGTTTTCATCAGGTGGGTATCGAAATTTGCTTCCACCTTCAGACATCTCACTTTAACTTTTTTGCTCTCATTATCTAGGACGAATTCTGCTGAAATATATCTAGCATCACAAAGAGATTTTATCCAGGTTGAACTTGTCCTTTTTCTGACGGAATAAATGCGACTAAAATAGTCATTCGTCGCCCAGCAGTAGCCTTTTTCGTTACAGAGTGCTGATATTTCGCCATAAAGAAGCTTGGCCCCCGGAACAACACTACTGTCATATCTAACAGTCGCCGGAATCACGGCATAGTATGATTTTTTTACATTTGATGTCATAAAACGTCCTCCTAAAATGGCAAATCATCAAAAGTTTTAAAATTGTTATTCTCGCGGGCGCTAACGCTACATTCCTCGCTATACTTCAGGCGCGAATTGCCTGCGCTGGTTCCGCTCTGTATCTCTTGTTCAGTGATGATTTCGCGTACAATAAAGCCTTTGTAATACTTGCCGTCTTATCGTTTCAAATTGCACAAGACTTGCCTTCGCCGCGTGATGCAACTCGAAACTTGAAAAATCTCAAGCGCGACTTGTCCTGTGGGGCCACGCACCGCGTTGCAGCCCCTCCAAATGCAGTGCAATCGGCAAAAGTGGGTTTCCGCCACCGTTCTAAGCTTTTTTCCTCATCAGAATAAATTCGCGAGCAACTTGGATTGTTATTTTCACCAAACTTTGTACGCGACTCGGTCGGCGCGACCACGCGCTCTTTCCCGTTGTTTAATTGCAGCGAAAACCTTATCCCATCCTGACCAACTTTTTTAAATTCGTTGTAAATTCTACCTCTGAAAATCACCGTATTGACGTAGCATTTGCCGCTGTATCTGCCACCGGCAGCGCGGCACTGCGAATTATCGAGAGTTTTTCGCTCGAGGTCTCTCAATTCATCCGCTTGTTTCAAATTGATTACAATCAAAATGAAAATTACTATTAACAAAAATATTTGCAGATTATA
>JAZQJR010000072.1:0-2082 GCA_045541715.1 Acutalibacteraceae bacterium | reverse complement strand
TGGACATCAAGGTCTTCAATTGTCTTTTTCTCTAAATACACCAGCTATCACTCCAATCTAGTCTATTATAGTAAAAAGTTTGATCAGAAAGAAAGGAGGAGTTAAGCAAATATATGAAAGCCGCGAGGCCAAAGAAAATATTATTTATTTTCTTTGTATACAAGAGCCCAACAGCGTTGCGCTCTTGTATAGCCGAAGGCCCTACGGGCCTTCGGCGCCTCGCGGCGCCCAGGGTTTGATTATGTCTTTTTCAGAGGTCTACTCTTACTCATAAAGGTGAGGGTAGGCTTCTTTTAGCTTTTGAGAGAGCAAATTTTTAGCCTTTTGTTGTCCTTCTGAGAGCAACTGCATAGTGCGGTTATAGGACTTATTTGCGCGCTCGATGCCATTAGAAGTGGCGCTCAAATTAAAGTTACGGCTCCAATCAACGTTTTTATCGAGGGGCACGATTTGATACACTTTTTTGCCGTTCTTGCCGCGATACAAGTGAACCCAGGTAGGAATGACTTCTACATCTGAGGTAAAAACGGTGCCATCGCTTAACTTCGTGAAGGCCACCGTGAACAGCACGCCGTCCTCGGTGTGACCGCTTTTCATGTCCATAATTTCCTGGCGCTGATTCGAGACCGAGTTGCCAACGGAATAAATGCAGATTGTGTCCTTGCCGGAGATGTCCGAATGCAGCACATCCATCGGCTGAATCACGTGAGGGTGTCCTCCGACGATGACGTCCACACCGAGGTCGCAAAGCTTTTGCGCGATGGCTTTCTGTGTGGCGTTCGGCTTGAGCTGATACTCGTTGCCCCAGTGCATATAGTAAATGATCTTATCTGCGCCGAGTTGATTTATCTCGGCAATAATTTCAGCCTGTTCGCTATAAAATTTCTCGAGCTTGTTGTAGTCAAAAACATTGATGAGCCTACTGTTGGCGCTGGTCGCTGGAATGCCGTTCACGCTGACGACTCCGTCGCCGGAGATGTCGCCGTAGGTATAATTTACCATGCCGACCTTTATGCCGTTGATGTCCTTGATTATGTACTTCTTGTCTTCAGAGTTGAGCCGCGTGCCGATGAAGTCGACATTTTTGTTCTTTAGAACCTCAACAGTACGGGTAAAGCCCGACGCACCGCCGTCATTGGAGTGGTTAGTCGCCGTCAAAAACATATCGAAGCCACAACTTTTCGCGGAGTCAATCAAGCTGTCCGGACATCTAAATAGCGGATATCCAGAAAAATTCTTATCCGCAAGCGTTACCTCTAGGTTGATGACCGAGTAGTCCAGCTTTTTTATGTACGGCTCCAGATGAGTGAAAATCTTATCGAAGTTGTGCGATTGCGTAGTCTCATCATAGTAGGCCGGCAGAAACGGCGAATGAATGAGAATATCACCAGTACTCCCAATTGTCGCGGTAGAGACGATGTGAACAGGTTCGTCATTTTTCGGATTCGGCAAAATTTCCTCGGTAGAGTTGTCCTCCAGAGGCGAACATTTGGTAAAGAAAACCGCCGCGAATCCAACCGCAAAAACAATACCAAAAGTGATGATTATATTTCTTCGGGTGAACAATTTTTTCATTTCAACTTAGCTGTCCTTTATTTATCTTTTTGTTGGAACGAGTAGTCAATAAATTTTCAGCCAAAGAGCGTGACAAGGTTTACATTTCATTTTTGGGTACCTAAAAAAGAGACACCGAATGGCATATAATTCCAATCTTAATGTTTATCCTTCACATTTCGCTGTTTTCTCATAGTTTGATTTATGAGGCAGTAAGATTTTATCCCTGTTATTTTTTTATGCCTCTTTTTCGGCAACTCCCTCCATACCTACATTATATCATAAATATTCATATAAGACACTCCTTTTATGGAGGATATCAGCTAAATAATTAAACCGATAGATGTATTGACATGAAAGGCCGCGTAAAGGAACATTGTTAAATCTGGAGTGTTTTCTAAATAATCAAAAGTGATATATATAGAAAGAAAAGGACGGCAATAGCTATGTACAACTGCAAAAAGTGCGAGTCAAATGAATACGTAAAAGCCGGCTTTGTAAAGGGAGAACAGCGCTACAAATGTAAAA
>JAZQJR010000071.1:0-9031 GCA_045541715.1 Acutalibacteraceae bacterium | reverse complement strand
ATATAGAAAGAAAAGGACGGCAATAGCTATGTACAACTGCAAAAAGTGCGAGTCAAATGAATACGTAAAAGCCGGCTTTGTAAAGGGAGAACAGCGCTACAAATGTAAAAAATGCGGTTGCCAATTTGTTCCTACAAGGCAGAAAGGAAGGAGCAAACAAGAAAAACTTCTGGCGGTCTGGATGTATGCACATGGATATTCGTTCCGGACCATCGCCAAGTTTTTTAAAGTCAACGTTCATTCGGCGTTCGTTTGGGTGAAGAGTTTTGCGGAAAAAACTATTCCGAATCGGCTCCAATTGACGATAGCGTATTGATTGAACTCGATGAAATGTGGCGCTTTGTTGCATTCAAAAAAAGACAAGTTCGGATTTGGAAAGCTTATTGCCGAACCACAAAACAGCTCATCGATTAGGAATGCGGGGCACTAGATTCTGAAACGTTTAGAAAAATGTACGAGCGATTAAAAAAGTGGAAGTAAAAGTATTTTTTAGCGATTGATACGGTGTTTATCGTGATTTTAAACCACGCGAATGCCTAGTTTAAACAAAAACAGGATATGGTTTATTGAAAGCGACAATCTTTCAACGCCACCGGTTTGCGAGATTTAGACGAAAAATCTGCTTGCTTTTCCCGATCAATAAAAATGATTAATTTGACTATGTTCCTTTACGCGTCCTTTCATGTCAATAAATCTATCGATATGATTATCTGATCAACACCACGATAATTTTGTTGTAGAGGGGCATGAACCTTTACCTGCGATCTCTAAGTTGCCATATTAGGGTGTACCGAAAATCAATAACCACCCCCACATTCAGTTAAAGAGGCTTTTTCAAAGAACACGGTTAGCCATCTGATGTGTTTCTACCAGCTTTCATTCTGAAAGTCAGCATTTTTATTGTTTTGCGAGATCGACAATTGCACTTGACAATCAATTTGTTTTTTGTTACATTTATACTGAGATGACTATCTCGATATATTTTAAAATTCGAAAGGGATGATTTTTATGAGTAAAGAGACAAACAAAAAGACTGACCTTAAAAAATTGGAAAAGGAGAACTTAGGCAACATTAATGGCGGATATACAATTGAAACTTATGACGATGGAACAGTAGAAGTTAGCGGGACTGTTAAGCCTAACGTGCCAATTAATGAAGATCTATTGGTGCCTGTCCCGAATGGTTCTACCGGTCCCCGTCGAGCAATTAAAACGTTCACCAGCCTTACCTTGGCGCGTTTATGGGCAGACAAACACCTATTACGCGATCCCAATCCTAACCGAAGACAACCAGCTGGCCAAATGCCGATGCCAATGCCAATGCCACATAACGACGAATAATTTGCAAAATTTATTATTTGTACGAACACGAGTCTATTTCATTTGATGAAACTAAAAAATGTAATCTAAAAAGTTGTATCAAGATGGTCATCTTACTTTTTAAGCAACCAGCTTTCATTTGGAAAGCTGGCTGTTTTTTCTTTAGCCCTCTTGCGAAATTAAGAGAGTGGTTCAAAATTGCAAATACCAGCGGTCAAAGAAAAACGCAGAGAAAAGCGTTTCATTCGGTTGCGATAGCGTTCTGAAAGAATCCGGAACCGCTTAACTAAGGCGATCACGCGCCAAACAGTGATACGTTTTCTTGAGATACTTCTGTTCTGCTTTTGGTCTTGCTTCGATAAGGGTAGACTTTTTCGGCAAAACGGAATTCACCTGCAACTTTGCAAGTCCTTGATAGCCACTATCTGTCGTTAGTTGTGCTCCTGATTTCAAGTGCATTTTGCTGTTTTTAAATAGTTGGAAATCATGAACTTTCCCTTTTTTCGAACACCAAAAAGATAATCTCTCCGCTTTCAGGATTTATCAACAGTTGAGTTTTTAAGGTATGTCGTTTTTTCTTGCCGGAAGTAGTATTTTCTTTGTTTTTTTGGGGGCGCTCAATTGACGTTTCTGTTGCATCGACTAAAATCACCTCATATTCTGCTTAGCCTTTAAGCCGCACCTTTCGACCTGGCAAAGAAAACGTCCCGTCATTAACCAACGTGTCTTCTACCCCCGAATTCCTCGATAAAAGCTACTTTACGTAACATCATAGCTGGCTGCAAAGTGGACATAAGTGCGGTATTCTCGCAGATACTCCAGTGTCGCCAACAGCAAGTCTTCTATACTAAGTTTTTGATGTCGCCCTCTTCGTTGATGTTTTGATGCGTATCCTTTCTTCAAGATTTCTACCATTTTTTCAAACGTACTTCGCTTTGCTCCTGTAATTCTCCGGAACTTTGCTCCTGAATAATTCGCTATTTTTTCATATTTCACGTCTTATATTTTACTCTGCATATTTATTTTCGCAAGAGACTTAATGATGCTATGGAAAATAAAATTAAATGCTCAAAATGTGGGGGACGACGAAATTTGGAAGGCTGGAAAGCCGCACGGGAAATAGCAATATAAATGCAAGGCGTGCAAAAAGGAAATTCATAACGGAGCTAAATTACAGCGAGGAGTTTAAACAAAAAGCCATCGCAATATTTTTTGAGGGGAATAGCGGCCGAGCAGTTGGCCGGATGATGGGAATAAATAAGTCCACTGTTTACAACTGGATTAAAAAACTGAAAATGCAGCCTGCTCACAGGAAGAGGTACCGGAAAAACCTCAAACAGTGGATGTAATTGAAATGGATGAACTTTTTGTCTACACCAAGGCGAAAAAAACAGAACTTACGTGATGACGTTAGTGACAAGAAAGCCGCAACAAATCGCACACATTCACAGTCGAAAGCGTCAATTCTGCCATTCGCAAATACATTGCTCGCTTCACGCAAATTCAAATGCTTTTTTCGATCGTTGTGGAGAGCCTTCAAGCCATAATGCGTGTTTTTTGTGTACGCCTACAATAAGTTTGGCGAGTTTAAACAGCGATTTCCTCTCCTTAAAGCTACCGTAGGGCTAACGAGTTTTTTGCCTTGTCTTTAATTTGGGCACTTCCCAGTTTTTCAGAACTTGATTTTACAGGATATTCGCTTGCATGTACCGTAATTTAGCAATGCCTCGGATATCAATGAATTACAAAGTTGCACGCGAATTCCGTTTTGCCGAAAAAGTCTACCAAAAAGCATCCTTTATCGAAGCAAGACCGAAAACAGAACAGAAATATCGCAAGAAAACGTAACGCTGTTGAGCGCGCGATCGCCTTGATTAAGCGAGTTCGGATTCTTTCAAAACGTTATCGCAACCAAAGGAAACGCTTTTCTCTACGTTTTTCTTTGATCGCTGGTATTTGCAATTTTGAACAACTCGCTTAATTTCGAAAAAAGGCTATTATATCACCTCTCTCTTTTAGGTGCTTTCCAAGGCGACTGCACAACCACATCTAACTTTAGCAATGCCATTTTTATAATACAAGCCTTCTGCCAGGCCGTATACACCGCGGTTTGCATGGTTTTTTACTGCTCAATATACCAGGTTAGCTTTCCATTTTTCAAATCTTCCTCAAAGCCATTAACTACTGGTGCTTTTCCGCCTCGGCGATAGTAATAGCCAGTTGGCATCAACGGGTTCTCCGCCATTCTTGCATCGTCGACGTTAACGGCAACATCTTCACCCTCGCGGACCTTCCTTGCCACGACAACCGTGCGGAAATCCTTCAACTCATACGAGCAGGTCGACAGTGTGATAATGGTATCGTTTTTGCCGATGTCCACCGGCGTGTCGATTAGTGAACGGATTTTCACGTCGTAAACAAAGTTGAGAAAATCCTTGTCGCTGGCGAAATCAATCTTCAAGTAGTCGAAAATATCGCCTTGTTCTTCGAGCGTGTTCGTCTTGAAAATAGAGATAATTTTCCAGTCAGCTTGCTCCTTGAGGGTGTCGAAAATGATGGTTGGATGTTCCTTGTAAAAGTCCAGCTTATCGTACTTGAGCAAGTCGCCGAACATGCTTCCATCGCGCATATTGTGGCCGTATAGAATCAAATTTTTCGAGGGCTTTTCGTAGTCGCAGAGCGAGTCTAGGAAAATGCTGCCAAAGCCGCTGCTGATTTTCTTGTAGTTGCGATACAAATAGTAGGTCGAATCGGTGGCCGGCGACTGCAAAACCGGGTTGTTGACCTTGGTGCCGCCGATTTTTATCCAGCCTTTTATGTCGCTGTTCACTGCCGTCAACGCCGACAAATCGCCACGCGTCTCGACTTCACCTTCGTCATCGCCATAGTAAATTTCCTCGAGCTCGCTTATCGTCGAACGGTTCATGTATGGCTCGATGACGCACAAATACACCACTGCACCCAGCGAGAGCGCGAAAACGAGCGCGCTTATCGCGAAGATTATTTTTCTTGCCCGGTTGGAGAGTTGAACTTTTCGCATACGCAACCTCTTTTTTCGTCAAAGAATTTTCGTCACTTTTAGGTTCGCCAATGCCGTCTCGATCAGCGAGTCGCAGTCGAGTTTTTCCTCAGCGCGCAGCACTTCCTCGAGCGTTGGCCGGGTTTTTGGATGCCTCGGCGTGAAGACCGTGCAGCAATCTTCATACGGCAAGATGGATGTCTCGAAGGTGTCGATTTTCCGCGAGATTGTCACGATTTCATCCTTGTCCATCCCGATGAGCGGCCGGAAAATTGGCATTTCACTTGCGGCATCTGTGCAAGAAATCGCGCTCATCGTCTGGCTGGCCACCTGCCCGAGGCTCTCACCCGTGACGAGCGCGCCACACCTATATTTTTGCGCGATTCGCTGCGAAATTTTCATCATGAATCGCCGCATAATTATGGTAAAGAGGTCCTCCGGGCAGCTCTTTTTGATTAGCTCCTGTATCTGCGTGAACGGAACCGTGAGCATCTCGATTTTCCCGCTGTATTGCGCGACTTTATTGAGGAGCGACACGACTTTTTGCTCGGCGCGCGGGCTTGTGTACGGCGGGCTCGCAAAGTGCACCGCGACTAGCTCCACGCCGCGTTTGGCCATCATCCACGCGGCCACCGGACTGTCGATTCCACCGGAAATCAAAATTGCAGCTCGGCCGCCGGTGCCCACCGGAATGCCGCCCGCGCCGGGTAGCGCCTCGCCTCGCACATAGGCGCCAAAGTCCCGCACCTCGACCGTTACCGTGATGTCGGGATTATTTACGTCGACGGACAAGTTCGGAAAGGCCTCGAGTAGGTATTCTCCCACGAGTGCCGAGATTTCTGGCGACTTTAGCTCGAATTTCTTGTCACTCCGCTTAGACTCGACCTTAAAAGTCTTGACTTGAGCTAGAGCCTCGCGCAAGTAGTGAGCGGCTGTTTCTCGGATCGAGTCGATATTTTTCTCGCACTGTGCCGCCCGTGAGAAGCACGATATCCCAAAGATTTGGCCCACTTTCTTGCACACGTGCTCAAGATCGACGGCCTCATCTTGAGGCATCAGGTAAATCGTCGACTGCAAATTTATGATTTCGAAGTTGCCAAGTGGCAAAATCCGCTCTCTAATCGTCTTTATGAGCCTATCTTCGAAGTTTTTTCGATTCAGCCCTTTCAAGACGATCTCGCCAATTTTTATTAAGATGACTTCCTTCATCAACAAAATTTTCCTTTCAAGTGCTTATATGTGCGCCAAAGTTTCCATTCCGACTCGAATTTGCCGCACTAGTTCCTCGACGTCGCTTTCGGTGTTGTAGCGCGAGAAACTTATCCTCAACGCAGTGTCAATGCGCCTTCGTGAGAGTCCCATCTCGGTCAAGACGCGACTTTTTTTGCCCTTGGCGCACGCCGAGCCGCTTGAAACAAAGATACCCTTTGACGACAAAAAATGCAACATCGTTTCGGACTTTATCGCGTTTGTAGAGACGTTCAAGATGTGTGGAATGGCCGTATCTGGCGAATTTATCTCAATTCCTTCGATTTTTAGTAGTTCACGTCTGCAAAGCTCGTTTAAACGCCGTACTTCTTCATATTGCTCGCTTAATTTAAGTTGCTGCACTGCCGCGCCAAAGCCTACAATTAACGGTACGGCCTCTGTGCCCGGACGAAGTTTTTGTTGTTGCTCGCCGCCAAACATCCGAGGTGCGATTTTTACGCCTCTTCGCACATACAACGCTCCGACGCCTTTAGGTCCGTGAATTTTGTGCGCAGAGACGCTGAGGAGATCTACCCCTAGCTTATCGACATTGACCGGAATTTTGCCAAAAGCTTGTACGGCATCGATATGTAACAAAGCAGGCGATCTTTTGCTTTTAATGGACGCTTTTAGAGATTCAACCGGAAAAAGGCTTCCAAGTTCGTTGTTGACACACATCACGCTCACAAGGACTGTTTTTTCGTCAATGGCGTCTTCGAGTTGAGATGCTGTTATTTCGCCGTTTTTATTTGGCGTTAAGTATACTACCTCGTAGCCGTTTTTTTCGAGCTCTTTTGCCGCATTAAACACCGAAGAATGCTCGACTGCTGTTGTAACTATTTTATGTCCCTTGCGTTTGTTCGCTTCAGCCGCACCCAAAATAGCCAAATTGTTCGCTTCGGTTCCTCCTGAGGTGAAGAAAATCTCGTGCGCACCAGCACCCAAAGCTTCGGCTATAACGCCTTTTGCCAATTCTATTTCTTGCTCTGCCTCGAGGCCTTTGCTGTGCAAGGACGATGGATTTCCATATTTACTAGTTAAAACTTCAAGCATCTTTTCTATAGCGGCTTTGCAGGGCTTTGTAGTTGCGCTGTTATCTAGATAGATCTCGTGCATAATTTTGGCCTTCCCTTATGTTAATAGTCCTTTTGCGAGTACCCACAATAAGTTTTCTTGAGATATCTCTGTTCTGTTTTCGGTCTTGCTTTAATAAGGGGTGATTTTTGCTCGACTTTTTCGGCAAAACGGAATTCACGTGCAACTTTGCAAGTCCTTGATAGCCACTATCTGTCGTTAGTTGTGCTCCTGATTTCAAGTGCATTTTGCTGTTTTTAAATAGTTGGAAATCATGAACTTTCCCTTTTTTCGAACGCCAAAAAGATAATCTCTCCGATTTCTGGATTTATCAACAATTAAGTTTTTAATGTGTGTCGTTTTTTCTTTCAGGAGTAGTATTTCTTCTTTTTTTTGGGGGCGATCAATTGGCATTTCTGTTGCATCGACTAAAATCACCTCATATTCTGCTTAGCCTTTAAGCCGCACCTTTCGACCTGGCAAAGAAAACGTCCCGTCATTAACCAACGTATCTTCTACCCCCGAATTCCTCGATAAAAGCTACTTTCCGTAACATCATAGCTGGCTGCAATGTGGACATAAGTGTGGTATTCTCGCAGATACTCCAGTATCGCTAACAGCAAATCTTCCATGCTCAGTTTTTGATGCCTCCCTCTTCGTTGATGTTTCCCTGCATGCCATTTCTTTAGAGTCCCTACCATTTTTTCAAACGTACTTCGCTTTACTTCTGTGATTCTCCGGAATTTTGCGCCTGAGTAATTCGCTATTTTTTCATATTTCATATTTCATGTCTTATATTTTACTCTGTATATTTATTTTCGCAAGAGACTTAATAAAAGATATTTGTGCAAAGAATGCGGGTGCCACTACACGGTAAGTCAGCGCGGCTACCCGTAGTATATCAGACGAAAAGTAATACAGTTGTATTTGGAAGGAAATGGTTTCAGAAACATTGAAAGGATTCTTAAGGTTAGCCATGTTTCTGTCATAAACCGGGTAAAAAGCCGGCGCAAAATTGGATAAAGTCCCTAAAAAAGACGCAAAGTCGATGTTTTGGAGCTTGATGAGTTGTGCGTAAATTTTAAAAAAACATCTGACTCTGGACCTCAGTAGACCGCGCCACAAAGCGGCTCGTTGGTTTTCAGATTGGCACTCAAGAAACAAAACACTTTCAAAAACTAACAGATAAAATTAGCGGCATTGCTAACATTACATAGATGTCGACAGTTTTGCCGAGGGAAAGAATTTCGTCAAGCATCTATTTTAGCCTTTTTATCATCAGTTTTTAATAAGGTCATTTGCCCACATATGCACAAATTCATCAATCCTGCGCGACCGAATTTTTGATAATAAATATAAGCTGTGTTCACATTAATAGCGATTTTGCTGCATTGCGGAGTGCAATGTACCATTAAGACAAAAGAGTTGTTTCTTTGCACAAAATCTTAAAAGGCATCAATCATCAGCCACTCAAAATCTGCGATGAACATTTTTCCAATAGTCCTCTTGCGAAAATAAATATACAGAGTAAAATGTAAGACATGAAATATGAAAAAATAGCGACTTATTCATGCTCAAAGTTCCGGAGAATTACAGGAGTAAAGCGAAGTACGTTTGAAAAAATGGTAGAGATTCTGAAGAAATGATACGCAAGAAAGCATCAACAAAGAGGGCAACATCAAAAATTGAGAATGGAAGACTTGCTGCTGACGACACTGGAGTATCTGCGAGGATACCGCACTTATGCCCACATTACAGCCGGTTATGATGTTTCGGAAAGCAACATTTGCCGAGGCATTCGGTGGGTAGAAGATACGTTAATTAATGGCGGAGCGTTTTCTTTGCCGGGTCGAAAGGTGCTGCTTAAGAGTGAGGCAAAATCTAAGATAATTTTAGTCAACACAACAAAAATACCAATTGCGCAAACTAAAAAACAAAGAAAATGCTGCTAATGGAAGAAAAATGTCACACATTAGAGTATGCCGTCAATAAAATTGTGGCATCCGCTGTTAAAAAGCAAGGAAAGTTATAAAAACAGTTTTTCATTTGGACTAAAAACGGTTTCTTGAAAAAATGCGCACAACCTTGTTTTTAATAATTGGTGATATGTGCTAAACCATCATTGATAGCACGCTCTCAAAAACAAGAAATTATTTCTTTGACGGTCGAAAAAGAGAAAGTTCATATTTCCAGCTGTTTAATGCTCAAGTAACTATATTGATAGATTTGTTGACATGAAAGGCTGCATAAAGAAACATCGTCAAATCAACCATTTCGATGGAGCGGGAAACACAGCAAGTTTTCCGTCTAAATCTTGCAAACCAGTGTCTTTGAGGAAAGTTGTTACTTTCAATCAAATGCGTTTCTGAT
>JAZQJR010000070.1:0-9812 GCA_045541715.1 Acutalibacteraceae bacterium | reverse complement strand
GATGCGCTTGTTGGCGAGCCTGAACAAGGGGCGCGCGGCCATTTGCGAGATAGTTGTCCCGACGGAGGCAAAGGTGAGCGGCAACTCGATAAAGGACCTCAAGATGCCGCCGTCGTCGCTTATTATTTCGATTTTGCGCAACGAGGAGCTGATAATTCCTCAGGGCGACACCAAGATTTACTCCGGCGATGAGGTTGTTGCAGTTTGCGATGGTCACTCGCAAAAGCCACTAATGAGGCTGCTCTCGGAGCGGTAAAAAAGAGGGAGTTCCCAATTTAGAGCTTTTTTGTTTGAGCGCTCTGACCTAGCCGCGAGGCCAACGAAAATAAATATTTATTTTCGTTGTGTCCAAGAGCCCAACGAAGTTGTGCTATTGGATGGCCGGAGGCCCTGTAGGGCCTCCGGCGCCTCGCGGCGTCCAGGTGCTAGATTTGGGCTCTTCTAAGACTTACTCGGGATGAGATTATTGCAACTTGTGGCAGACATTGGCAAGAGCCACTAAAGCGGCCCCTCTCGGAGAAGTGAAAAAGATTTTAATTTTTAGGGCATAGACCTGCATTTTTCCGGCAACAATATACTCCGGAGGTGCAGTTAGAATGGATAAACTAAACTTAAACACAACTCAGCCCGAAAAGAAGAAAAAAAAGAAGGGTGCACATTTTTACACGGCGGTCGCGATTTGCATTTTGGCTGTTGGCGTGGCCGGCTACACGACTTACGATAGCATTAAGCGTTTTGCCGGGCCGGACGAGGATGCACTTGTCTCTAAGACGCAGCAACGGTATCAAGTGCAGACCACCATTGAGCCGAGCGACGATGAAATTTCTAGCTCAAGTTACGACTACAGCTCGGTAATGAACTCCTTTGACTCGAAGCATACCGACGCTGTGAAAACTCAAGAGACCGCCGCTACAGCGGAAGCAGCAACCATTATCTACCCGACTTCCAAGGACATAATTAAAGGTTACAGCGGCGACACGCCGGTCTTCTCGAAGACCCTAAATGACTGGCGCGTGCACAATGGAATTGACTTGGCGGCCGAGCAAGGTAGCAAAATAAAGGCGATTACTAACGGCAAGGTCGCCGACATTTTCAACGACGAGCTACTTGGAACGACGATGGTTATCGAGCACGACGGCGGATTCATAGCTTTTTATTCGGGCCTCGGCGAGACAACTTTAGTCAACGCCGGCGACACCGTGGAGTCCGGTCAAGAAATTGCCTCAATAAACGACATCCCCTGCGAGGCCGCCGATGGGTATCACTTGCATCTGTCCATAAAGAAAGACGATAAGTTCATCGATCCGGTGGAAATTTTAGGGTAACAGCAAAAGGCCGCGCGATATAGTGCGGCCTTAAATTTTCCCTGGCGTGCTCTGATTGGGAGTTTTCTCTTGGGATAGCTACCCCGCCGGGCCGCGAGGCCAAAGAAAATGTTATTTTCTTTGTGGCCCAGAGTTCAACAAAATTGAACTCTGGGCTAGCCGAAGGCCCTACGGGTTTTCGGCGCCTCGCGGCGCCAGGGTGTTTGATTAGGGCACGTCCCTTAATTTTCTTCAGCACGATTACGCCGAGGGCGGCTCGTTATACTCTAGCTAATTTTTATAGTTTAACATATCTAATTGCCAATTTTTCAAAACATGGCACATATCTTGAGCGTACTGTTTGGCTTTAGCCACATCGTGGTCGCGGTAGTTGCCGCACTCGACCGCAGTATTTCCAGGCAAAGTCCCATCGAAGCCTGCTATGAATCGCATTGAATCCTTAGTTAAGTTCAGTGCGGCTTCATGAGACAGCCCACGGGTCAATAAATAAAATCCAGTACGGCAACCCATCGGCCCGACATAGACCACGTTTTTGCTAAACTCGCTGTTGCGCACAAATGTTGCAAAAAGATGCTCAAAACTATGTAAGCCGGCATTCTCCAAAAACGGCGGCGTGTTCGGCTTAACCATGCGAATATCATACGTGACAATATCATCATCAATTCGTGAAATATACATACCTTTATCAATCTTGGTATGGTTAACTTTAAAACTCTCGATTTTGTTCATACACATAGTCTCCTTGTAATTGAATTTTTTAAGTGGCTGTGTGTAGTTTATCAGAAGCAAGACAAAAAATAAATACGTTTATTAGACGGTATCGTCAATAAAAACATGTTATAATAGGCCTCTTGCAAAATTAAGAAGATTGTTCAAAATTGCAAATACCAGCGATCAAAGAAAAACGTAGAGAAAAATGTTTCCTTCGGTTGCGATAGTGTTCTGAAAGAATCCGAAAACGATTAACTTGCGAAAATAAACATGCAGCATGAAACATGAAAAAAGGAAGTGCTGATTAAATAACTATATCGATAGATTTATTGACATGAAAGGCCGCGTAAAGGAACATCGTTAAATCAATCATTTCGATTAAGCGGGAAACACAGCAGGTTTTACGTCTAAATCTTGCAAACCAGTGTGTTTGAGGAAAGTTGTTACTTTCAATCAAATGTGTTTCTGATTTTGTTTGAATTAGATATTTGCGCGGTATAAAATCACGATAAACACTGTATCGATCGCTAAAGAATACTCTTACGTTCCACTTTTTCAAACGTTCATACATTTTTCGAAAGGTTTCAGAATCTCGCGCTCCGCACTCCCAATCGATGAGCTGCTTTGTGGTTCGACAATAAGCTTTCCAGGTCCAAACTCGTCTTTTTTTGAGCGTAAAAAATACCACATTTCATCGAGTTCAATTACGATGCTATCGTCAATTGGATCCGGTTTGGAATAGTTTTTTTCCGCAAAACTCTTCACCCAAACGAACGCCGAATGAACGTTTACTTTAAAAAACTTGGCAATGGTTCGGAACGAATATCCGTATGCATACATTCAGACTGCCAGAAGTTTTTTCTTGCTTACTTCTTATTTTATGGATTGTTGGCACAAATTGGCAACCGCGTTTTTTACATTTGTAGCGCTGCTCACCATTTACAAAGCCAGCTTTTACGTATTCTTTTGACTCGCACTTTTTTCACTTGTACATAGCTATTACCGTTCTTTTCTTTCTATTATACCACGTTTGATTGTTTAGAAAACACTCCCAATAATTCAGGAGCACAACTAACGGCAGATAGCGGCTATGAGAAACCTTCAAGCGGAATATGGATATTGGAAAAATATTCATCACAAGTTTTGCCAATGGAGAAATAAAGGAGTTTGGA
Source organism: Acutalibacteraceae bacterium (assembly GCA_045541715.1). Classification (GTDB taxonomy): domain Bacteria; phylum Bacillota; class Clostridia; order Oscillospirales; family Acutalibacteraceae; genus CAG-557. Next base: position 6,604 of record JAZQJR010000070.1, on the reverse strand, counting down.
AAAATATTCTAGCTACGCTAATAGATGACGCAGATTTTGAGTGGTTGATGATTGATGTGTTTTTTGCACTTTTGGAAATAAAAAGAGTTTTTTGCCATGTGTTTATCCAAAGTTGTATTATAATTGTTCTAGGCACGAGCGAAACGATCAGATTTCAACTCAAAAAACGCGCCCGATTAGCAACTTTTTCAAAAAGTCAAAAGACAAGAACGCGTGAAAGGGTTCTTATGCTCTATATCTTGCTTTGCGCGCGAAATGTTCTGCGCGACCACGCGCCGCGTCTTGTCGTGCGAGGTCACTCGCGGGGGTGGGCTCAACATGAAAATACACCTAGCCGAGGATTCTCATGGTATGCCGGTGCGATTTTTTGTCACAGATGCTAGAGCTTGTCGTCAATAAAGCTTGGGTGCGCGTCTCTACAATTGACAAAAATCAACAGCAATAACATTAGAGTTTAACAAAAACGCAAGACCCGCATTTAAAATTGCAATAATGCAATTTATGTCAATTATGGAAGGTGTTCTTTTAAAAAATAAGATGATAATCTCGCCATTTTCACCAGTCATTTGTTTGGCAGTGGTGCGATATAGCCAAATTTTACTGACAATGCGCTCTAGATAAAAAACTGAAAATTCAGCTTGCTCACAGGAACAGGTCCTGAAAAAGCCTCAAACAGTAGATGGAATCGAAAATGGATGAACTTTTTGCCTACACCAAGGTGAAAAAACAGGGCCTACAGGCTAACCTTGGTGGCGAGGAAACCTCGGCAAATTGTAGGTTTTGACGTCTCGTACGACAAAAGCGAACAAAGATTACAAAGATTAATTAACAGCGTACTCAAAGCAAAATATTACTACTCAGATGCAAATCAGAACTATCAAAAAGTGTCGTATAGCGGACAGCATTTTTTCTTCCGCGATAAATCTCATATATTCACAGTCGAAAACATCAATTCCGCCATTCACAAGTACGTCGCTGCGCTTCAACACAAATCCAATGTTTTTCGATCGCTGGAAACCTTTCAATCCATAATGCGTGTTTTTGTGTACGCCTACAATAAGTTTGGAGAGTTTAAACAGCGAGTTCTTGCCTTAAATCTTAAGTTTTTTCTTATACTCTTTTCCTCTATAAAAATTATTTTATTTCACTATTGCTTTTTATAGCTTATCTGTTTAGTAAATGTTTATTGGCCTATCTCGAGAAAATAAAAAACGCCCCTCATTTTTTTGAAGGGCGCTTTTATTTGTTTTATAAACTTGTCAGCCGTGCCTGCCGGGCCATATCTTCGACGACTATATCGAAGATCTCACCGAGTGACGCGCAATATTCAAGCACTTTCCAGGGCTCATTAGTGTGAAAATGAATCTTAATTAAATGCTTATCGCCAACAACCAGCAAGCAGTCTCCTTCGAATTTGACCCTAAAATGCTCGCTTACAGCGTCCTCGTTGAGATTATCTCCATCAATAAGCAACTGCACGTCGTATTTGTATTGTAGCATTAGTTCTCCTCAGAAAGCTGCGCCTGCTCTTCTTCGAGGCTGTCCATGTCGCTCCTCGAGACCTCCTGCAGGGCCTTCATCGAGAGGCTAACTCTGTGCTTATCGAAATCAACGTCGGTGATCATAACCTTGACCGTATCGCCGATAGACAACGCATCCGCGGCTTTCTCGATTCTCTTGTCGGAAATTTGCGAGATGTGAATAAGACCATCGATACCCGGCAAAATCTTCGCGAAGGCACCAAACTCGGTCAAGCCGACAACCGTCGCATCAACGATTGACCCAATCGGGAAGTCATTCTTCAGACGCTCCCAAGGATTATCCTCAGCGCGCTTGTAGCCCAGCGAGATGCGCTTTGCGTCTCTGTCGAAGCCCTTAATCGTGACCTCAACTTCGTCGCCGATAGCCAAAACCTCGGACGGATGCTTAATTCTATCCCAGGAAAGCTCCGAGATGTGAACCATGCCGTCAATCGGGCCGAGACCAATGAACGCGCCATATTGCGTGAAGGACTTCACAACGCCCTTGCGAACCTCGCCGATAACGAGCTCATCGAAGAACTTCTCAACCTCGGCCTTTCGTGCGTCGTTGAGTACCGAACGAATCGAGCCAACAGCTCTTCTACGCTTTGTGTTGACCTCAATGATTCTGAATTGAACCTCTTGGCCTTTCAAGTTCTCAAGCGGCTCATCCTTCGAGGCCGTGGCCAAGGATGCTGGAATAAACACCTTAATGCCGCTTGTTGAGGCCAAAACGCCACCGTTAACAACGTCAACAACCTTGCCGGTAAGTACGGTGCTGTTCTCATGCGCCTCGATGACCGCATTAAAGCCATTCACAGCATCTACGCGCTTCTTCGAGAGCATTATCGTGCCATCCTGATCGTTCGTGCGCATAATTAAAAGCTCAATCTCGTCGCCAATCTTAACAATATCCTCAGGTTTTGCATTCGGGTCATTCGAGAGCTCCGAAGCCGGAATAAATCCAGCTTGCTTGCGTCCAACATCAACGTAAACCTCATTCGGTGCGATGCCAACCACAATTCCTTTCACTTTCTCGTCGTTATTGAGGGTCTTTAATGATTCTTCCAGCATCTGCTCGAAGTTCATCTCCTCGCCCCCGTTTGCTTGACCTGCCTTCAACATATCCTCCATTTTTTGTTTAACCTCCTCTATGATATTAGCTGGAGTGGATGCACCAGCTGTAATTCCTATAAATTTAGAATTTTTTATTTTCTCGATGGGCAAATCCTCGAATTTTTCTATCAAATACGAATCGCAATTTTCCTTACAAATGGAGAAAAGTTTTGCCGTATTCGAGCTATTTTTCCCACCGATGATAATCATCGCATCGACTTGCTTCGAGAGAGCCTCTGCCTCATTTTGCCGACTTACCGTCGTGTTGCATATCGTATCGAAGATTGTTATGTTCTCGTAGGCACTTTTTAAAATCTCCAAACATTGTTGCCATCGAGTGACACTAAATGTCGTTTGCGCGACAACCAAAACCTTCAAATCGCTAAAACTCGGGTTATTTTTTATTATGTCCAATAACTCGTCGGAATTATTAAACGAGCGAGCCTCAGCGCCACAATGACCGATTATGCCTTGGACTTCCGGATGAGTTTTATCTCCCGCCACAAGCACAACTTCAGAGTTTGCATCAGCCTTCGAGACAATGTTATGTATCTTCTTAACGAACGGACAAGTCGCATCGACGCATTTAAGATTAAGCTTTTTGATGGTTTGCATCACGTCATCCGAAACACCATGCGAACGAATCACCAAAGTTGTATCCTTGCCGGCCTGCTCAGGAGCCTCGACGATTTTAACGCCCCGCGCGCTCAAGTCTTCGATAATCTGAGGGTTGTGGATAATCGGCCCTAAAGTGCAGACCTTTTCGCCATTACTAAGCAGCTCATAGACAGCTTTAACCGCACGATTAACGCCAAAGCAAAACCCCGCATTAGATGCAACTTTTATGTGCAAAAACTACAACCTCCCAAATCGATAAAAAGTTCCACGCTAACAATTATAAATTATATAAAAAGAAAACGCAAGCGCTTTTTTCCTTAAGGATAAGCTCCGGAAGATACAAGGTAATATAAAATTGTCGCTTTCAATTAAATGTGTTTATGCTTTTGTTCAAATTGTATATTTGTGTGGTGTAAAATCACGATAAACACTGTATCGATCGCTAAAGAATCCTATTACGTTCCACTTTTTTAATTGCTAGAACATTTTTCTAAACGTTTCAGCATCTCGTTCGCCACATTCCCAATAGATGAGCTGTTTTGTTGTTCGGCAATAAGCTTTCCAGATCCAAGCTCGTCTTTTTTTGACCGCACAAAGTGCCACTTTTCAGCGAGTTTAATCACTACACAATCGTCAATGGGCGCCGGCTTGGAATAGTTATTTTTTGCAAGCGTTTTCACCCAAACGAACACCGAATGAACATTGACTTTAAAAAACTTGGCGATAGCTCTAAATGAATAACCGTGCGCGTACATCCAGACCGCCAGAAGTTTTTCTTGTTTGCTCCGTCCTTTGTGCTTTGTTGACACAAATTAATAACTGCACTTCTTACATTTGTACACTGAAGCCTTTTTCCTGCTATTATACATCTGTCGATTATTTATCAACATCCCTAAAAAATAACTTGTTGAGTCTTAAAATCACGATCTTTCGTGCAAGTGTTTATTTTGGCGCATATCTCAAACACCATACTTCATTGCACAAAGGCGCTCTCCGCGGTATAATGGTGCTATAAGAAATCTTTGACGAGGGTGACGCGCATGGAGAAAATCATATACGCAGACAACGCCGCAACAACCGCCGTTTCTAGAAAAGCCTTGAGTGCGATGTTGCCGTTTTACGAGACAAATTTTGGAAATCCCTCGAGTATTTATCCCTTGGGGCAAGTTGCAAAACAGGCTGTGGAAGACGCTCGAGGTGTTATTTCGTCGTGCCTTGGGGCACGGCCGAATGAGATTTTTTTCACATCTTGCGGCAGCGAGGCCGACAACTGGGCCATTAAGGGCGCAGCGCATAGTATGGCCAAAAAGGGAAAAACTCATATAATCACCACTAGATTCGAGCATCATGCGGTTCTGCACACCGTTAAAGCACTTGAAAAAGAAGGCTTCTCCGCGACGTATTTGGATGTCCACGAGGACGGGATTATTCGCCTCGATGAGCTCGAAAATGCGATTACCGAAAAGACGGCGCTGGTCACGATTATGTACGCCAACAACGAAATCGGCACCGTTCAGCCAATACGAGAAATCGGGGAGATTTGCCGCAAACATAAGGTTCTCTTCCACACGGACGCCGTTCAAGCGGTGGGGACCCTCCCTATTGACGTCAACGAGCAAAACATTGATTTGCTGTCATTGTCGGGTCATAAGTTTCATGGTCCAAAAGGTGTCGGTGCGTTGTATGTGCGAGGTGGCATTGCTCTTGAGAGGCTAATTGAGGGTGGCGCGCAAGAGCGAGGAAGACGCGCTGGTACCGAAAATGTCGCAGGAATCGTGGGAATGAGCGTGGCGCTAAAAGAGGCCTGCGAAAACATGACCGACCGCAATAAAAGATTGATTGCCATGCGCGACAAGCTAATTCAAAATCTCCTGAAAATTGAGCGTTCGCGCCTAAACGGACATCCAACAAAGCGACTTCCGGGCAATGTGAATATGTGCTTTAACGGCATCGAGGGTGAGGCGTTGCTCCTTATGCTGAGCGCGAAGGGAATTTGCGCGTCATCCGGTTCTGCATGTACGTCCGGCTCACTCGACCCGAGCCATGTTTTGCTTGCGCTTGGACTGCCTCACGAGGTAGCACACGGGTCATTGAGGCTTTCCTTGAGCGACGACAACACCATGGAAGACGTTGATTACATCTTGGAGGTGCTGCCCGAGATTATCGCGCGACTTCGGAGTATGTCGCCTCTGTGGGAGAAAATTATCGCGACGGCTAAGTAGGGCTGTGGCCCTTAGGCTATAATTAGTCGTTGATAAATGGAAGGCTTTATCTTAACCATGGCCGGCCGCGAGGCCGCGCAAACTTAAATTTTAAGTTTGCGCGATACCCAACACACAGCTTTGCTGTGTGTTGGGTTGCGCGTGGATAATATCCACGGGCGCCTCGCGGCACTGGCAAGGTCTATCCAAAGATTTTGCCAAACAGCACAAACTAAAAAGCAACATGAACGCATGACATTATGGCATTGACAAAGGAGTGATTTGAATGCTATACAGCGAGAAAGTGATGGATCATTTTGCGAATCCGAGAAATGTCGGCGAGCTCGAAAATGCCGATGGAATCGGAGAAGTTGGCAATCCAAAGTGCGGCGACATCATGAAGATGTACATTAAGGTCGAGGACAATATGATTACCGACGTGAAGTTTAAGACATTCGGCTGCGGCGCCGCTATCGCGACGAGCTCGATGGCGACAGAACTCATAAAGGGCAAAACCCTCGACGAGGCTTTGAAACTCACCAACAAAGCCGTAATGGAGGCCCTCGACGGGCTGCCGCCAGTGAAGGTGCATTGTTCGGTTTTGGCCGAGCAGGCCATCAAGAGCGCCATCGCCGATTACTACAAGCGCAAAGGGATCGACCCCGCACCGATTGTCGGGAATATTCCCGCTTGCGACCATGAGCACGGCGCTTGTAATTGTGCGAATTAAAGCAAAACTCCTGGAATGCGGGAGTTTTTTGTTTCCTTAAATTTTAAAGAGTGCCCTAATGATCGATTTGCGCCGCGAGGCGCCGACAGCCCGCAGGGCATTCGGCCAGCCGCCAGAGCGCAACCTCGCTGTACTCGTGGTTGCAATGGCTAAAAGTAAAAGAAATAGCTTAAATAGAGCGGCATCGCTAAACTTTCATACATTTGATAAAATCCCTATGCATAAACAGCAAAAGAGAGTATTTGATCAGCTGCAGGCTTTTTGAATAGCACTAGGTTTTTCGGGCAAATCGTGCAAGATAGTGACGCAACAACCGGTTCATGCGCTCGACGGTATATGTGTGTGCTTTTCCAGTGAGATGTTTTGTGGGGGCGATGAGATTGTAGGCATGCCAATGGTCAGACGCATAAAATCTTGCG
>JAZQJR010000069.1:0-3607 GCA_045541715.1 Acutalibacteraceae bacterium | reverse complement strand
CGGACGACACTTCAAATCAAGGCGAAAGACCAAGGCGACACGACGGTAACGACGAACCTGCAATACGTCAACGGCGGACTGAGCAACGCAACGCTGGTTGAATTGGCGACGAAGTTCAACGCCCTCACAGTGAACACGCTGGACAGAGTGACGAAAATAACGCAGGAGGTGCTCTACTGATGGCAGAAACAACCTCAGCTTTCAACGAATTGGACTTCGAATTTGCCTTCGTTGACGGAGACACACGGACGCAGAAGTTCAAGAATCCGCGCGACAACATCACAACAGCGGATATAACGGAACTGCAGACGTTTCTTCAGGTGAACAACGCGCTGGTCGGCGACAAGGTCGGTAGCACGTTCGGTCGGATAAAGAGAGTGGCACGACGCCGCGGCACGCAAACCGACATCACACTGTAAAAAAAAAACCCTACGGACAAATCGCCGTGGGGTTTTTTGCTGTTCAAAGAAAGAGACGACCGCAACAGGCAACGGAGACGCCTTGCGCGACGTCGCGCTGCGGCTTGACGGGGGGACACCCCCCGAACCCCCCGATGTGGTCACTGTTGACCGCGTTCACCTCGCCGCGTCGGGGGCTCCTTGCCGCGGGCTACTTTAATTGTACCTCATCAATCCGCGGCGTTCGCCCCGTCGCGGCGGGTTCGCGCTCCTTTGCTTAAGGACGCCACACGGCTCTTTCATTATAGCGCGGGGCCCCCCGCGACGCGCAAGGCGTGAATGGCGCTCGTCGCCGCAACCGCTCACAGGGATTAGTGAAAAACAAGGTAAAAGAGATTAGTGAATGTTCGCGGGCGGCGTCGGCGGCCTTGCGCTTGCGGCTCCCCGCGCGGCTTTGACTGTGCCGTTTTGGCGGCTGTGGTTTTTGTTCTGGCTTTTTGTCTGGGGGGTGCTTCCTGTGCGTGTTGTTGTTGTCTCTGTCTCGTCGCCGGCCTTGGGGGTGCGGTGGTTTTTCTGTGCCTCGCGGTCGGCTGCTGCCCGGTTGCTGTGGCGGTTGCGTGCTGCCCGTCGCTGGTGGCGCGGTCGTGCCGTTGGTTCTTCTGTGCCCTCGTCGCGGGTGCCCGTTGGGTGCTTGCGGTGGTTGGTTGCCCCGCGGTGGGGGGCCTCGCGGTTCTTCGTTGTGTCCGTTCTTGCTGGCGGGCGGCGGCGGTGCTTTGCCTGCTGTTCTTGGCCTCGCGGCTGAGTGTGTGTTGTTGGCGGCGGGGGGCGTGCCTGCCCTCCGTCGCTTTTTTGAAAGGAGTAATTCACATGAAGACAAGAATTTTCTGCTACAGCGCATTGGTGCCGAAAGACGGCTGGAAAACCTTCAAGCGCGTCAATCGCGGCAAGGACTACACCATCTACCGCTACGTGCAACTTGCCGACGGAATGGCCGACTGCGCACCGACGCGGCCGCTCACAAGCGCACACTTCCTGCAGAGACACGGACAGGCACTGCGGAGCGTGCACAGACAGCTGGGCTTCAGACTGATTAGCATCAAGTAAGCTAGCAAATTGTAGCAACAAAAAGGCAGGAAGACAACCGACACGGCTAAATTCCTGCCTTAAGTTGCTGGTACTCTAGCGGGCATTAGGGCGGGGGTTTTGTCGTTGTAGGTGGTATCACACAATGCCGAACCCAACAGGATTAATCCGACGCAATGAGCTGAGGACTGGGGTTGATAGGAATGCCCGCTAGAGTGTCAACGACTGCCGTATTTTTGCTTCCAGTGTTCAGCCCATCGACGCGACCACTCTAAATCGCGCTCACGCTTTGACCGACCGATCGTCACGTAATTCGGATTAACCATATACTCAAACGCACCGTTAACGCGAGTTTCGACGATGAGGAACTCGTCCTGCAAGAACTTCAACGTATTGTAGACGGTCTTAGGATCCAAATCAAGAACCTGCGCAAGATACTTCCGAGTGCACCGAAAGCCGAACTGGCCAGTGTCGGAGTTCGCAAAGGTTTGATTGTGGGCGAGGAAGAGGAACGTACGGACGACTGCGCCTGCATGTTCCTTCAAGATAAAATCGTTCATCTTGGCAGTGTAGCTAATCACAAAACCACTCCCATTCTCATAAGTAGGACGCTTGAGTACGTCGTAGACAATTTCGCCGTTCTCATCGACGCCGTAAGAGCCGTGAGCGACGACGCGATTCGGATCGTGACGTTGAAGACGTTGACGATTCATAAAATCGATAACGTTCGACTTGTGGTTTGTAAATTTGTCTTCAGACATGGTAGAATACCTCCAGTAGTTTGATTGAGAAAAATTATTGCCGATAAAAAAAATTTCGGCACTTTTTTTTGGAAAATCTGGTACATCGGGAATCTACGCCCGCCGAGTTAATCGGGAATAGAGATCCTAAAATCGGGAATGTACACCCGATAGGATAGCAGAAGGAGATAGGCCAGTCAAGCACTTGTCGAATATCGCTTCTTAGTCTAAAATTAAGAGCGGAAAAACGTTGCTGTAGTCACCAGAAAGGTAAGGTTTAAAATCGGGTATCTGGGTAATGAATCGCGCGGTAACTTCGCTCAAGTCAGAGAGAGCCGCAAGTAGAATCCCTCCGACCGCCGCAGATGAAGGCAACAAAAGATAGCCGCTCCGCTGGGCTCCGCCCTACGCTACGCGGCCGCGTTGTATCGTCCTGCGCGGACTAAAGAAAACCCCGCGCCGTGGGGCGGCTACGTGGGCAGAGCCACGCGAGAGACGGAAGATCCTGATTACACGCTCGGCCCCCGTCCTTGGGGGCCTTCGCTGGCCGGCCGCGCGGCCTAATTCGCGAATCTGGTGAACAGTAAGAGAAACCGTAAACTGCTGCACGAACAAGGGATTAGGGAAGCTCGCGGGCGGACGGCGGGCGGGGACCCCGCGCACCCCTCCCTCGCCGCCGCAACCGCTCGCAGGGACTAGTGAAAGGGACTAGTAAAAGAAAGGGGATGAGAATATGGCTTACAGTTTCCAGAAACAAGGCATAGGACAATTTCAACTGAACGCATACAACACCGACAAAACACTGACACTTAAAAATGTAAGTAGCGGTGCAATGCTGGCCGATGGTGGCGTATACGTTATCAACGGCATCATCAAGCTGATAACAATCGCGGGAGCACAAACACTGTATCCGATAACCGACAGCAAGCTGGTATCAGATGAGAGAGTCATTTCGACCTAAGGAGAGATAGTCAATGGCGACAACAACGAACAACGACGTGCGGTTGACGATTCGCTATGCCGACTACTCAACCCACAGCTACACGTTCAGCGGAGTGCCCGACGAAGAAATAGCGGGCGTTGAAACACGAGCACGGGCGGCCAACACGACATGGACAACCGACAACATGAATTACGCGTTCATGCTCAAAGACGAAACGAACCCCACCATGGGCATCCAGTCAACAGGCATAACGGCGATTAGAATCACGTCAACGGAAGAGGAGGTGCTCTTCGGTGGATAATCGGACGACACTTCAAATCAAGGCGAAAGACCAAGGCGACACGACGGTAACGACGAACCTGCAATACGTCAACGGCGGACTGAGCAACGCAACGCTGGTTGAATTGGCGACGAAGTTCAACGCCCTCACAGTGAACACGCTG
>JAZQJR010000068.1:0-7818 GCA_045541715.1 Acutalibacteraceae bacterium | reverse complement strand
AGGGTACCGCCGCCAAAAAAGCTGCCCCAAACGGCGCATACATTCCGAAAACCGTGCCCTTTGAGACGAACACGCTCAAAATGAAGTAAATTATTTTTTCTGCAAGAACACGAGCTTGCCGCTCCGGGACTAAGTTTTTTATCGACTCCTGAGTCGCTGTGATTAAATGTGTAGTTTTCATTTTCGCCGAACCCCACCCAAATTTCAGGCACATTTCCGCCCATATCGTAATAGAATTATATCTCGCCCTTACGGTCAGAGCCTGTCTTAACGTGGTGGAAGTTTTTGGCTTTTTCTGGGAAGTTAGCGCGAGAAACTAAACATCTTGCGGCGCTATTTTTTTGCCTACACTCATAAAAGTGCGCGCTCTAAGATACTAATTAGGGTAAACACTTTTAAGGAGGAATATTTTTTGGCCACAGGATACATCGTCGTGAATGTCTACACCTCGCGAGCGCAAATTCCCATCCGAAACGCACAAGTGTCAGTGACGGCAGAGGGCGGCAACAAGCCAAAACTTTTAGGCTTTCGGACAACAAACGAAAATGGAAAAACCTCAAATATTTCCGTCGAGACGCCAAGTCTAGAGTCATCGCTTAGCCCGTCGGAGACAAAGCCTTTTAGCGTGTGCACCTTAAAGGTATCGCACCCGTCGTACTACAGTGTGACCATAACAGACGTGCAAGTTTTTGCGAATACTCAAACGCTGCAGAACGTTGAGCTAATCCCGCTCGAGGAGAACAGCAAACCCGAGGACCGCTCCATTAGCAGAACGACTCCGGCGCAAAATCTATAGAGGAGAGACGAGACTATGCCGATTATCACCCCGTACGTTCCCAGCTACATCACGGTTCATCTGGGGCCGCCTAGCAGCGATGCGCAAAATGTCACCGTGTCGTTTCCCGACTACATAAAGAATGTCGCATCGAGCGAAATTTACCCTACTTGGGACGAATCCGCGATTTACGCCAATATCTACGCGCAAATTTCCTTCGCGCTAAATCGAATTTACCTCGAGCACTACCCCAGCCAAGGCTACTCCTTTAACATCACGAACTCCACCGCCTTCGATCAAGCCTTTACGCCTGGCCGAAACATCTTCGAGAATATCGATAGAATCGTCGACAACCTTTTCAACGACTACATCCGCAGAATTGGCTTCGCAGAGCCGCTCGCCGCGATTTATTGCAACGGCACGACCGCCACCTGCAACGGCCTGTCTCAGTGGGGCAGCGAGAGCCTCGCCCAGCAAGGCTACGGCTCGATCGACATCCTGAAGTACTACTACGGCAACAACATCGAAATCGTCCAGGAGGCGCCGGTCATGGGCCTAAAGTCGTCGTATCCGGGCTTCCCTCTACAACGCGGCTCCGTCGGCGATTATGTCGTTGTGGTTCAACGCACATTGAATCGAGTCTCGCAAAATTATCCGGCAATTCCTAAGGTTTCGCCTGTCGATGGCATCTTCGGTGAGAATACTGAGCGTTCAGTCCGGATTTTCCAGGAGATTTTCAACCTCACCCCGGACGGTGTCGTCGGCCGCGCCACCTGGTATCGCCTTGCCTACCTCTATGTCGCTGTAAACAAGCTGGGTGAGCTCGAGTCCGAGGGACAGCGCCTTTTCGGCATAAACTTGACCTATCCCGACGCCATCTCTGAGGGCAATCGCGGCGAAAAAGTCTTCATTTTGCAATATTTCCTATCGGTGCTCGCCGAGTTTTACGACAACATCCCGTCCGTCGAGATAACCGGTACCTTCGGCGAGGAAACTAAGCGCTCAGTGTTGGCCTTTCAGCAAAGCAAAGGCTTGCCGCAGACTGGCGTCGTTGGAGATGTCACTTGGAATGAGATTTACCGAGATTTTCGCGGCATCGTGAGCACAGTCTTCGAGGGAGGCGCCACGAATCAGAGGTTCATCCCGTTTAGCGGCACGACGTTGCGGCTTGGCTCAACCGGCGAGGAGGTCACGACGTTGCAGCAGTACCTCAACAACATTGCCTCGGTCGATCAAAATATTTCGCCAGTCAACGTAACGGGCACCTTCGATGAGGCTACAAGGAATGCGGTTTTGCAGTATCAAAAGGAGTACGGCTTGAGCGAGAACGGCATCGTCGACAGGACCACTTGGAATAGCATCGGCGGCACGTATTTGGATGTCATCAGCGGAGAAAACCCGCAGCCGACACAGTATCCGGGATATGCCTTGAGCGTCGGCCAGCGCGACAAAAATGCACAATAACATGAGAGGTGGCAGCAGCACTATGAACCGAGCGACCCTGTGCGCCGGCGAGCCCGTGCGCAACTTGCAGCATTTTCTCCGGCACATTTCCTACTACTACAACACCGTCCCGGCGGTCATCCCCGACGGCATTTTCTCGACGCAGACCCGCGAGGCCGTGATAGGTTTCCAGGAGACCTTCTCCATGCCCGTCACCGGCGTCGTTGACTTCGATACCTGGAGCCAAATCGTCATCGTATACAACGACCTATATGAGATCGAGGAAGAGTTATATATTCCGCAGATTTTCCCCTCGCATGGCTTTACAATAAGTGCCGGCGAAAGCCCGATTCCATTAAATGTAATTCACACCATGTTGCAAACGCTAACGCAAGTCTTTGACAACCTCGGAGAATTTACAGCTACCGGTGTCCACGACGAGCCAAGCGTAAATCTAGTAAAAACCTTGCAGGCGCTTTTTGGCCTCGAGCCAAACGGAACCATCGATAAGAAGACGTTCAACATGATTGCCACGCTTTATAGTAATCATGTTTCACCACCGGCTAATAAGGTTAATTAAATAGAAAAATCTCAGCAACGCCAAGAAACCTCCAGCAAACTCTATGGGTGCCGTGAGGCGCCGAAGGCCCCTACAGTGCCTTCGGCCAGCCCCCGGATTCAACAAAGTAGAATCCGGGGGTGCAAAGAAAATAATATTTTCTTTGGCCTCGCGGCCTGACGGAGGTAGCTAAACCAATGGAAAATTCTCATTTAGGGCACGCCCCAAAATCCACAATAGCTACAAATTGAGTATTACAACGGCAGAATAAAAAACGTTTTTTCGAAGACTGCCGGTCTTCACAATGAAGCCAGGTATCGACACGTCAACGAATACTACAAAAGTCAAACGAGTTTGAAGTAGAGATTTGACGATATAGTCTGCGGTGTGTTATATTTATCTTGAAATATTTTTGAAAGGATAATAAATATAACGCTTGAAAAGTATAAAGCGCAATCGTCATAAATTGCAAAAAAATTAAAAAATTTTAACGGAACAAAGGAAGATGCCGACAAACTAGCTCATGGGCTAGAGAAAAATCACTCAGAAGTGACAGAATTCAACAGAAAGGCGCTGCAATGTGACAGCTTAAAAGTTTTTTCTGAATTGGCGGATTCATTTGGGATGAAATTTAGTTCGAGCAAGTCAGAACAATCATTGTTTGAATTGTTGCAAAAAGCTGCAAAAATAAACAAACCAGCTGTTAACGGAGAACTAGACGATGACGCACTGGAGGCTGTTACAGGAGGAGGACCGATTACTGGACTGATGGCAACCCTTACAGTGCCTTACTATATGATAGCTCAAGAACTCGATGGTTTCAACGCTGAGCAATATCTGAAAGAGGCCTGAGCAGATACTTCGCTCCTTGAATAGCTTATGTAGACCTCTGGGACTTGATAGATTCTTCTAGATGTGAGCCATTGCTCGGAAAAAGCAAATACCAAAATTCTTCAGAGGTAACCGCGTTGTTTCATATTTACCGTTCGTAAAAAATCGCAGCTATCTACGTAATATTATAGCGTGTTCACATAAAAAGAGCGTCAAAAATCAAAGCCAAAGTAAAAACAGAAAAATAAACAATATCAACCTTGTCGTAGCGAGTAAAAACTTTGCGAAAACGCTTGACCCGAAGAAAAAAGCGCTCAACCTCATTGCGACGTTTGTAAATTTCCGAATCATAAAACAAAGGCGTTTTTCTGTTCTTTTTTGGCGGGACAACAGGAACAAGTCCTCGTAAAAACACAAGGGCACGAGTTTCATCGTTCCCATAAGTTCGGTCAATAAGCAAGTATTGAGCAACCTCAGCGTTAAGCGATTCGATAAGTTTTCTTCCTTCTGGTGCGTCGTGGCGATTTGCTGCAGAAAGGTGAAATTTCAGGGCAAATTTGTCTGAAGCACAAACTTCATGTATTTTTGTTGTTAGCCCCCTTTTGGTCGAGAGCCTCGACACGTATGTCGCGCTCAGATTATGCAAGAATGCACACGAAAAGATCTCGTCAAATCTCCGGTTTTTGGATGAGATTTTGCTCGCCATTCGACTTTCTGGTGCCAGCTGCATCTGGATGAATCTGACGCTAGTGCTATCTAAACTCAAAACTTCACTCTGGATATCTATGATTTTTTGTTTTGAAGTTCTTCAAAAATTCGTTGTATTGTATCATTTTTTGGCCATCGATTAAATTTTACGCAAATTGTGTATGCCAGTTCCCAAATGTTTTTGGCAGTGCCCCCCATTTACAGCCATTTTCTATCAAATACAGCAATGCGTTTAAAAATTGATGGTTCGATATTTTTGCAGGTTTTCTCTCTATTGGCATGAACCATTTTATTTTTCAAATTGTTTTTTACTTATATATCCATTATATCAGATTTTTTGCATTGTCACTCGCTTATGTGAACAGACTCTAGTATAGAATCGCAATGCCGAAAAGTCAATTTTTCGTAGCAAGCGCCTTGTTTTTTATAACATTCACCAAAACATCGATATCTTGCTTCCTCGTGAAGGCCGACGGACAAACCCTCACAGCGCCTTGCTCGAAGGTCCCACAAAGCTTATGCGCGCCAGGCGCACAATGCAGCCCTGCTCGTACGTAAATGCCGTGCCTGTTGAGGACCGCAGCGACCGCCTCGCTGTGCATATCGCGGACATTAAACGACAGCAACGGCACAAAATGCTCGGGCGATGGCTCATCCATATAGAGCTCGACATTCTTGAGCGCGGCCAACCTTCGGTACAAGTTTTTCATCAAGTTATGCTCGTGCCTGGAAATTTTTTGCACTCCGGTTGAGTTCAGAAATTTAATTCCCGCGTGCAATCCGGCTATGCCAATGACATTGGGAGTGCCGCTTTCGAACTTCTCTGGCATAACGTCCGACTGCAAGTAAGACTCCGAGTTGGTGCCAGTTCCGCCTTGCACCAGCGTGGAGAGCTTGTCGCCATGAGCGGTTATCAATGCGCCAATGCCCATCGGCCCGTAAAGCCCCTTGTGGCCGGCCAGGCACAGATAGTCAATCTTGGTTTCGGCCATGTCGATCGGAATATGCCCGGCGCTTTGGGCGGCGTCCACCAAGACCGGAATGTTGTACTCGTGCGCAAGTGCGCAAATTCGAGCGATTGGCAATCGGACGCCCCACACATTCGAGGCGTGCGTACAAGCGATGAGAGCAGTCTTCGCGGTAAGGGCCTCGCGGAATGAATTGACGGTCGCATCGTTGTCACCCGGATGGACCTTCGCCTCCGTCACCGTCACGCCTTTGCCCTCGAGCGCCTTTAGCGGGCGGTTCACCGAATTGTGCTCAAAACACGATGTTACAACGTGGTCTCCGGGCTTCAATAGGCCCTTAATGACCGTGTTTATCGCGTGCGTGCAATTCAGCGTAAAAACCACACACTCCGGCCCCGGCGCGTTGAAAAATTTTGCAAGGCTTTTTCTGCACTCGTAGACCTCCGTTGCCGCCGCTATCGACATATTATGTCCGCTCCTACCGGGGTTCGCGCCGAATTTTTTCATCGCCATCGCCACAGTGTTCGCCACAAGTTGCGGCTTCGGATAGGTGGTCGCGGCGTTGTCCAAATATATCATGCTTTTTCCTCCTGATCGATTTGATTTATCGCTTTTGTGAACTCTTCTTTTGGGCCCACTCACAGTTGCTGAAGCTTTGAGTGCCTCCGCGTAAGCAGTTTCATTGGATTAGCTGCCCGGTAGAGCCGCGAGACCAAAGAAAATATTATTTTCTTTGTGGCCCAGCGCTCAACGTTGTTGAGCGCTGGGCTGGCCGAAGGCCCGTAGGGCCTTCGGCGTCTCGCGGACGCTAGATGCTTATTAGCGCACTCCATGAAATTTTGAGTGCTGTAAAATTTATTTGTTGAAAACGCAAGTTTTGTAGTCTTTGGTAGATCAATAAGTTTTGTTTAGCATCATTTGAACGGCCTACCGTTGATAGGCTCCCTTGCCGTTGCTACCGGCATATTATGGCCACCTCTGCCTAGGTTTGCTCCGAATTTTTTTATCGCCCGCGCCACAAGTTGCGGCTTCGGGTAGGTTGTCGCAGCGTTACCCAAATATATCATGCCTTTCCCTCTTGCTCCATTTGATTTATCACCTTTATTCCGGCCTTTGCTAGGATTTTGCGGGCTTGCTCCGGGCTCTTATAGACCAACAAGCCATACCCGCACCCATGCAAGGTTTCTCTCTTAGAGACTCGCTTTATATCGGCTTTTATTTTGTGCGCCCGCAAAAGGTCGTGGCCTTTCATGGCGTAGGTTATGCTGTTCAATATGAGTAGCATCTTCGTCAAGGCTTATCACTTCCTGCAATTTTTTCGATGGTACATTTTATGAGATAGTGGTTGGTTGTGTTAAAGGCCATGAAAAATAAAAAACGCCTAAAAATAAGCGTTTTCGTGTAGCAGAGATTTTAGAGCCTGTACCAATAGGTTAGCATCTTGAAAATAAAGTGAGAGGGAGTGCCCTAGTTGAGCATTTAAATAAAAGTTGAGAGACAAAATGCGGATTTCAGGTGAGGAAAATTCTTTTTAGCACGAGCAAATAGATTAAACGCATTAACAAAAATTTTGAAGACAGCCTTCGCTGTTTCAAGTGATCGAAAAAAGCATTTGGACCTTCGGTGTAAGGGCGGAATGTAGTGTCGCAAGTCAGAGTTTACACCTTCGGCGGTGTAAGTCTGGCTTTTTTTTTTAGCGAAGTGTGAGCGCCTTTGTAGCGCACTTCTGCATATGGCGAATAAGCGTCCGAGTAGTATTGCCGCGCCTTCAGGGAACGATAAACCAAGCGCTGAATTCGATCTCGACTTTTGTCGAAAGCTATGTCAAAACCTACGATTTCCCGCGTATCTCTACTGACCAGTGTTATCGCGTAAAATCTGTTTTTTCTCTCGACGAGACTGTACAGCTCGTCCATTTCGATGACGTTAAGCCGTGAATTGGGAACCACTTTGGGCTCAATATTTTTTGCCTATTTCCGAACCCAATACAGGCACAGATTTTTCCCGATTCCTAGAATTCGGTCGACTGCTCGTCCACTATTTCCCTCCAAATATAATTTTATCGCCTGATTTTTGGTTTCTTCACTATGGCCTCTCTTTTTGTTTTCCTGTGTGTAATATTTATCGCATATTTTGCATTTGTAGTTTTGGGTTGCCGCCTTTGTTTTTCCAGTTTTTATTTGATTTGTTCCGTCATTACATGCTTTACATTTCATAAATCTAGTATATCACAAATGCTTCTATATGGCACTCCAGATAATTACGAAATTGAGGCTCAAACGATAGATCTGTAGATTCGGATAGCGTCAAACCGGATTTGGACTTCATCAAAAGTGCGATGATGCAGTGCAAAAAGGCCGCACAGCGCGGCCAGAAAGGATACAATACCATTATGTGCGACGAGGATATCAGCTAGATTGTCTGTGCGTGCCCAGATTAGCCGCACGCGGCCGCGAGGCCAAAGAAAATAAATATTATTTTCTTTGTGGCCCCTAGCCCAACGAAGTTGTGCTAGGGGCTGGCCGAAGGCCCTG
>JAZQJR010000067.1:0-2735 GCA_045541715.1 Acutalibacteraceae bacterium | reverse complement strand
GGATTTCCCAAAATCAACCCCCAGAGGCCCCGCGAGGCCCCGAAGGCCCGTAGGGCCTTCGGCCAGCCCGGAGCTCAACGAAGTTGAGCTCCGGGCCACAAAGAAAATATTATTTTCTTTGGCCTCGCGGCCGCGGCGGCTAATCAGAAGAAACTTTTAAAAATGTCACTCCGCTTTGTTATACAAAAAGTATATTCTAGCAAGGGACTAAAATATTCGAATTGCTAAATATTTACTTGAAAAATATGTTTGACAAAAATGTAAGAAAATAGTATTATTGCTTTAATATCTAAACAATTGCGATTCAAATCGACATATCAGAAAGGACAGTGTTCAATGAAATCAACTGGAATCGTACGCTCTATAGACGAATTAGGTCGTATCGTTTTACCAATGGAACTCAGAAAAACTATGGATATCAACAGCAAAGATAAGCTTGAAATATATGTGGATGGAGACTCAATTGTTTTGAAAAAGCATCAGTTCGCTTGTAGTTTTTGCGGCTCGTGCGAGGATGTTGTCAATTTTAAAGATCATTGCATTTGCAAAAATTGCATTGCAGAATTGAAATCATAAAGGTCGCGAGTTAATATCGATGACCATCTGACTGAGAGGGATCGCGACGATCCCTTGATTTTGTTTATAGACGATTTTCTTAGTGAACTCGCAAAGGCAGGCTTGAAGGCAGGCGAACGTCAGCGGAATAGGAATTATAAAGATACTCACGAAAAAGCAACTCCAGAGCGAGAAAAGCAGTCGAGTGAAGTCTTTATTATTTGTGCGGAGAAGATAACTGGAGCTGTGTATTATCGAAAAGGGATTTTTTTCTGGATTCATCACGAAGAGAAATTTTGCTGGAATTTGCATAATAAGGCTTTTGAAGAAAAAAATTGTCGAGCTTAATATCGTCGCCGCAGAGACTAAAATTAAAAGCCGGATGAGAAGTTGACCATCTTTTGGGGCGCTGTAGACTTTGTTGCAAGCGAAGAGAAATGTTCCTACGGTTGGCGCAAAATATAAAATGAAAATTATACTTATGCGTACGATTAGCAAGACCTCAAAGATGATTACTCGCGCGATGGAGCGGAAATTTCTATAATAGTGAAAGACGGTGAGTAGGGGAGACGCGCGGTCTTTTTTTGTCTCGCTGAGCCACAAGTAAATGCCCATTTTCAGCGGTATGAGAATAAGAAATGTGAAGATTAGAACGCCTAAAAGCAAGTAGATGAAAATGCGTTGGGAGTTTGTCTTTAAAATGTTAAGGCCGACATAAAATGTTGCGATGCCAATGCCGCTTAAAAGTACATTTGTGGCAAGCTTTATGAGTAAAATTGCGATCAGTGTTTTAAAGTTAGCGCCCTCGAAGATTTTTCGGGCGCCTTTTTTTAGTCCTTTCAAGTTTATCCCTCCGAGGGCAATTTGGAAAGAGTGCCTCGCGGCGCCGCCGGAAGCTTACGTAGTGCACTCTCATTTGGACGACGGCATCGTGAGAAGGAAAACTGCGCATAAACCTATGAGCGCGAGGCTGCCTTGCGAGGCGTAGCAATCGGCGCTCGACGTGGAGAAAATGACCTTTGCCGCGGCCAGGCTGGCTTGCGCGCCGAAGACTATGAAAAGAAAATGCGTGATTATCGTCGAGAGGGCCGCGTGCAGTAGCCGCGCAAGGAAAAATTTTGCCTTCGAGAAGTTAATTCCCTCGGCGATGGAGAAGACTTGAAAATGCACGCAGAATCCGCCCCAGCTTAGTGCGAAGGCCAATAACTCGATCGGCGCACGAGAATTTATCACGGCGGAGCAGCCATTCGTGACCTCGAGCAAAACCGGCATCATACTGTTTATTATTGGCGCCGGAGCGTGAAAAAACTCAAGCGGCTTTAAAATTATGTTCGCGAGTGAGACTTGGGCCACGACGCCGAGCATGGCCGAGAAAAGCACAACGAATGCGCACATATTGAGCAGGGCCCTGGCGGCGGCTAGGCACGAGCCCACGAGCGCACTTGAGATAGGAACCTCTTGAGCTGAAGTAGTTGATTCGGTTTCGCTTGAGGCGTTGTAGAAAAACCTCGTAAAGACGCCTAGAATGATGGCGGACAAAAGTTGCGCGGCAAAAAGAATCCCTCCGACGGCCTTGCTGGCGGAAAGCTGCGTGCTGATGGCGCTCATTACGAAGGCGGGTCCTGCGCAAACCGTGAATAAAAGCAGTTGCTCGGCCTGTGCGGAGGTGATTTTTTTTTGCCTATGAAGCTCACTTACGCCGATTGCGCCTGTGGGGTAGCCGCCGATGAGTCCGAGTAAAATGGTTGCGCCAGTGCAGCCGGGCAAACGAAATAAAACCTTGACGAGTGGCGCAAGAAGCTTGCCTAGCCTTTCGGCGAGGCCGCTTTTGATGACGAACGACGATAGTACCATAAATGGAAACAGCGACGGGATTAAAATGTCGGTGCAAAGGTGTAGGCCGTGTTGTGCGCCCTTTGCAGAGATCTGCGGGGAGCGCAGGATGACAACGCATAAGAACGTTACGACAGAGAGTAGAAGTATGTCCTTGAAGATTGCTGGCTGCTTGAGTTTCGCGACTTTGCTGAGCATTTCGTTCCTCCGATGAGTGTGTGTGATTTTTGGCCCTAATGATGGACTCTTCTTCAGCCGGGCCGCCGCGAGGCCAAAGAAAATAATATTTATTTTCTTTGTATACAAGAGCCCAACGAAGTTGCGCTCTTGTATAGCCGAAGGCCCTA
>JAZQJR010000066.1:0-2422 GCA_045541715.1 Acutalibacteraceae bacterium | reverse complement strand
TCTGAGCAAGAAAAAAGTTCGTGTTTTAGGTTGAGACCCCCCCTGGGATACAGCACGAAACCCGGTGTAGAGCCGAAAACCGACACCCCTCCTAAATTTACACCAAGTAAGCTAAACGTGAATTTTTTGGAGCGGGTAGCACCCGCTGGCATTTCGCGAACTGGGATTAACGGCGGTATTAAGCCATTTTGCTCGCGAATGAGCCTAGTTTTACGATTGACATTTAAAGGAGGAAAAACACACATTGAAAATAGAAAAAATAAGCATAGATGCAATTAAACCCTATGAAAACAATGCAAAACTTCACCCACCTGAACAAATTGAGCAAATAAAACGGTCCATCTTGGAGTTTGGAAACAATGACCCTATCGCGATTGATGAAAATGGTGTCATCATCGAAGGACATGGGCGCTACGAGGCTTTAAAACAGCTTGGTTTTGATGAAATTGAAATCATTAGACTATCGCATTTGAACGAGCAACAGAAAAAAGCCTATATTTTGGCACACAATAAACTCACGATGAACACAGGCTTTGACTTCGATGTGCTGAATTTGGAGCTCGATAATATCATTGCTTTTGATATTACGGATTTTGGTTTTGAAATTGCAGATGAAACGCAAAATCTTTGCGATAGCTTCATAGACGACTTGTTAGAAAAAGAGCTTGGGCAAAGGGAAATCGAGCAAGACAGTTTCAAAATGACGCTCATCTTCCCTCTTGAGTACAAAACTGCTGCAGAAAATTACCTCGCTTCGAACGGTAAGCAAAAACTGATTGAGCTGTGCTTGGCCGAAATGGGAGTAGGATGATGCCGGAATGCGGAACGCGGGTGGCCCCGCAGGACGAGTCGCGCTAGAGCCTTTTTGAGTTTTGAGGAATATACACGCGGCAGTGGCTAGATGTCCCCACTACAAATGCGTTAGCGCAGGGCCGCGAAGGCGGATCGTGTCACACATTTAAACTAAATTGGGGACTTGATTATAGCTACGATTGGATGCGTAAAAATAAACGTTCTTATTAGCGATTCTCAAATTTCTAAAAAAGAAACTTCAAAGGCACTGACAAATTTTATTAGCGGTGCGAGAACAAAAGAGACCAACTGGTGTGATTGGGACATTCCATTGCACTGGGGTGGGCTTTCTGACCCATTTCAGCCGTGCGAAAGCAAATATCGCAGTTCGTACAAGAGCTTGAAAATTTTTGCTGAAGAGAATTACCCGTTCGTGGTATCCACTAAGGGTAAAATCATTGCTGACAAAGAATATCTGGACCTCATAAAAAGCTGCAACTGCGTCGTTCAAATTAGCATGGTCTGCAACAAATATGATGTACTTGAAAAAGGCTGTCCTAGCTTTGTGGAGCGGTTAAAAATTTTAGAAAGCGTGTCAAAGGTCGCAAGAAGAACTATCGTCATGGTGCAACCGTATATGCGAGGTGCGTGACCGCACAGGACAAGTCGCGCCGGAGATTGATCGAATTTTAAAAAGCTTTTTGTTCGCGGAATATGTCAAGCACGTGAAATAAGATTTTTTGTTTGTATTATACTTTAATCGCGAAATCGTTTCTTTTGCAAGCTTTTCTTTTCGCAAAGAAAAGCGAGTTTAGTCAAGGTCGGCGGCGATTTTGTTTACCAGTATGACGACATTAAGAAAGATTTCTTGGAGCTAAAACAAAAATGGCGCGTGATCGCGCAGAACAATTTCGCGCACAAAGAATGCCAAAAAACAAGTTTTTGCTGCCCACGACAAAGTTTATGGCGAAAATCGAATTCGCAGTCTGGGTGACAGCTTGACCTGTTGCGGAGTCGATGGTCTTTCGGGCTTTCAGCCGAACACATTCAATTTAAATCACATTTTAAACGGGGACAAAGTTCTTCCGTCGCCGCAACAAAAGACAGACGGTACCGCTGGCTGCTTTCAAAGCCTCTTTCAAGACAGTTTGCGAGCCAGAATGTGTGCAAAAAACAGCTTTGCGGACTGGATGATTTATTATTACAAAAACCGAAAAAAACAAATGGACGCAGTTTTTGGGAAATCGAAAATTTAGGAGGTAAAAATGGCACAAATAAATTTAAATGAGCAAGCAAGACAAATACTGAAAATCGCCGAGGAATATGGCGTTGAGCAGAATTTTTTCTTCATAACGACGTTCAAAAGATACCAGGTTCAAATCGGGATTTTGACCGACCTCGAGCGAACGATTAACGAAGAAGGTACGTTGGTTACGAAAGAATACGTTAAGGGGCGCAAGAATGTATACTCCCATCCGGCAATCTCGGATTACAACCGAACCACAGACAGCGCGAACAATACGGTCGTAACGCTGATGAAAATAATTACGACGCTGCGAGACCGGCAAGATGGCGGCGAGCCAGACCCATTGCTTGAACTCTTAACAGGGCGCGCTAAATGATTGAGCAT
>JAZQJR010000065.1:0-1501 GCA_045541715.1 Acutalibacteraceae bacterium | reverse complement strand
TCCGACTTGGCATTAAGGTTCATCCAAACGCAGTGGGAGCTAAAAAATCAAGCGGCGAGCAAAGTACCGGCCGCTCAAAAGGGGCAGTGTCAAATAACTATTGTTTATCGTTTTTTACACAATTTTTTCGCTTAATTACTTTTGCTGTTTTTGGCTTCTGCTTTGGCCGCAATTTAATTTTTTGTCTCTGTTTTGTGATATTAAAGATCAATGAGCAACAATCATTTGACACCGCCGTGCGAAGAGGGCGGAATCGAAGTCCGCTCCCTAGGCTTTTTTGCGCCGACTTAAAGAGATTCACCATTACACCATTCTTTTTCGCGAGCGCTCAGATAAAAAGCTAAACTTCAGATTTATTCGTGAGGTACTTGTGCCGGGTCGGCGCCACAAAAAAGCGGCAATATTTTCATACTCCTAAACGATTTTTCAGTCTAGTGAGTTCGCGGTTTAAAGTTTCTGGAACGTTGCCCAAACTCTCGTAAAACTTCTCTATGGACTCGACCTCGTTTTTCCAGTCTGCTTTATCAACGTTTAAAATGCCTTCAAGTGCTGATGGCTCTAGGTCTAAGCCTTCCAAGTTTATGTCACTGGCAAAAGGTACATACCCGATTTCAGTTTTGCGAGCCTCGACTTTATTTTCGCAACGAGCAATAATCCATTCAAGGACGCGCAAATTTTCGCCGAAGCCCGGCCAAATAAAGTTACCATTTTTGTCAGTTCTGAACCAATTCACATTGAAAATTTTAGGCGCATTGTCGCCCAATTTTTTGCCCATATTAACCCAGTGAGCAAAATAGCCGCAAATGTTGTAGCCACAAAACGGCAGCATGGCCATGGGATCGCGGCGCAGCATGCCGGTTTTGCCGGTCGCGGCGGCGGTGGTTTCGGAGGCCATAATCGAGCCCACAAAAACCCCGTTATCAAAGCTCTCAGATTGATAAACCAGCGGCATGGTGGTAGCGCGGCGGCCGCCAAAAATAATAGCTGAAATCGGCACGCCATTTTGTGCATTATGCTCAGGGCTTAGGCAGGGGCAGTTCTCGAGCGGCGCAGTGAACCTGCTGTTTGGATGAGCCGCAGGAGTCTTAGCGGTTTGGGCGTTCCAGGGCGCGCCAGTCCAGTCGAGGGCGTTTTGGGGCGGAGTTTTCGTCAGTCCCTCCCACCAAACGGTGTTGTCGTCGAGGCTGAGCGCCACGTTGGTAAAAATCGTGTTCCGGCGGGTCGTCTCTAGGGCGTTGGGGTTCGTGCGCGCGTTGGTGCCGGGCGCCACGCCAAAAAATCCGTTCTCGGGGTTCATCGCCCACAGTCGGCCGTCCGCGCCCACGTGCATCCAGGCGATATCGTCGCCGACGCAAAAAATCCTGTAGCCCTTGCGCCTGTAAATCTCCGGCGGAATCATCATCGCGAGGTTAGTTTTGCCGCACGCCGACGGGAAGGCGGCCGCTATGTAGGTGACGTTGCCGGCGGGGTCCTGAATGCCGAGAATTAGCATGTGCTCAGC
>JAZQJR010000064.1:0-11577 GCA_045541715.1 Acutalibacteraceae bacterium | reverse complement strand
GTGTCTTTGAGGAAAGTTGTTACTTTCGATCAAATGTGTTTCTGATTTTGTTTGAATTAGACATCTCGGTGGTATAAAATCACGATAAACACTGTATCGATCGCTAAAGAATACTTTTACGTTCCACTTTTTCAATCGCTCATACATTTTTCTAAATGTTTCAGAATCTCGTGCTCAGCACTCCCAGTCGATGAGCTGTTTTGCGGTTTGGCAATGGGCCTTCCAGATCAAAACTCGTCTTTTTTTGAGCATAAAAAATGCCACATTTCATCGAGTTCAATCACTACGCTATCGTCAATTGGAGCCGGTTTGGAATAGTTTTTTCCGCAAAACTCTTCACCCAAACGAACGCAGAATGAACGTTGACTAAAAAAAACTTGGCGATGGTCCGAAACGAATATCCATGTGCATACATCCAGACCGCCAGGAGTTTTTCTTGCTTGCGCCTTCCTTTATGCCTTGTCGGCACAAACTGGCAACCGCATTTCTTGCATTTGTAGCGCTGTTCGCCCTTTACAAAGCCAGCTTTTACGTATTCTTTTGACTCACACTTTTTGCACTTGTACATATCTATTACCGTCCTTTTCTTTCTATTATATCACGCTTGATTATTTAGAAAACACTCCCCCTTTTTCGAGCGCTCAAGATATAATTTTTCCGATTTCTGGATTTATCAACATTTGTTTTTCGAGAACGCGCGATCAATAAAATTTGACACATATAACCGGTTTTCGAAGATAGGATTGTATTTGTGAGAAATCTCGTTTATCACCAATTAAAATGTGTTTTTGCTTTTGTCGAATCTAAACCTTGTTTTTGTGCTCTTTGTCGCTTTCGGATGGAGAATGCCACAGATTCGTTGACTACGCGCACTAAGATATGACGTTTTTTCTTCGTTTTTTTGGGGGCGCTCAATTGGCGTTTTGTTGCGTCGACTAAAATCACCCCATATTCCACGTCTCTTTTTAGCCGCGCCTTTCAACCTGGCAAAGAAAACGTTCCGTCCTCAATCAACGCGCCTGCTATCAATCGAATTCCTCGGCAAATGTTGCTTTCCGTAATATCATAGTTGACCCTCAATATGAGCATACGTGCGAGATTATCGCAGATATTCCAGTGTCGCCAACAGCAAGTTTTCTATGTCCAGCTTCTGATGTCTCCAACTTCGTTGACGTTTTGATGCGTATCCTTTCTTCAAGATTTCTACCATTTTTTCAAACGTACTTCGCTTTACTCCTGTAATTCTCCGGAATTTTGCTCCCTGAATAATTCGCTATTTTTTCATATTTCATGTCTTATATTTGACTCTGTATATTTATTTTCGCAAGAGGTCTAATATCTTTTTTCTATCACACCTCACATATAAACTTCTTTTGTGTAACTTCTTACTTATTTTTCTTTATAAAGTCAACCAACTCACCGACAGTCCGTACGTTATCAATTGCCTCATCTGGCACTTCCATCTCGAACTCATCCTCGATAGACATCATGATATCGACGACATCCAGCGAATCGGCGCCCAAGTCCTCAGCAATGTTGGTGCTTGGCGTAATGGTACTTTCATCCACGGAAAATTGCTCGCTCAATATTTTTTTAATTTTTTCTAAGGCCATAACTATTTCTCCTTGACAAATTTTGGTGACATAACCAATTTATGCCCCGTTAGTAAAGTTGTTATAAAGTCGGAAATTCATTGACAAAACAGCTGTGCTAAGCTATTCTCTGAAATATATTTTCGATATATGAAAATCCCAGTTCCCATCTTATTAAGAAACATTTGCTTTGTCAATAGAATTTTTCAGACAGGGAAATAAAGTGGAGTACCCTAAAGAGGCGTTGCTAAAATTCGATATGCAGTGTAAAATAAAAGCATGGATAAAAAACTTAAATGCCCGAAATGCGGGAACGACAAACGAGTAAAAAGCGGATTCAACAATAAAAAACAACGATATTTGTGCAAAGAGTGTAAATGCCACTACACGGTAAGCCAGCGCGGCTACCCGGAGCATATCAGACGAAAAGCAATACAGTTGTATTTGGAAGGAAATGGTTTCAGAAGAATTGAAAGGATTATTAAGGTTAGCCACGTTTCTGTCATAAACTGGGTAAAAAAAGCCGGCGCGAAATTAGAAGAAGTTCCTAAAAAAAACGAAAAAGTCGATGTTTTGGAGCTTGATGAGTTGTGTGTAAATAAAAAAAACATCTGGTTCTGGACCGCGGTAGGCCGCGCCACAAAGCGGATCGTTGGATTTCAGATTGGCACTCGAAAAACAAAACATCTCCAAAAATTCGCGCATAAAATTAGCTATATTGACGCAAACTTTATGCGTCTGATCATTGGCGTGCCTACAATCTCATCGACCCGGCCAAATATCTCACTGGGAAAGCACCCACATATACTGTCGAGCACATGAACCGGTTGTTGCGTCGCTACCTTGCTCGATTTGCCCGAAAAATCTACTGCTATTCGAAGAATTTGCAGATGATCTAGCACACTCTCTTGCTGTTTATGCACAAGGACTTTATTGAGTATATAAAAATTTAGCAACGCCATTTTTATCAAACGTTTTCGCGGTAGTGCCCTAGTTGAGCATTTAAATGAAGCTCGAGAGACAAAATGCTGATTTCAGGTGAGGAAAATTCTTTTTAGCGCGAGCAAATAGATTGAAGGCGTTAACAAAAATTTTTAAGACAGCCTTAGCTGTTTCAAGTGATCGAAAAAAGCATTTGGACCTTCGGAGTAGAGGCGGAATGTAGTGTCGCAAGTCAGATTTACACCTTCAACGGTGTAAGTCTGGCTTTTATTTTTTAGCGACGTATGAGCGCCTTCGTAGCGCACTTCTGCGTATGCCGAGTTTTTCCGGCTTTTATTTGATTTGTTTCGTCGTTACATGCTTTACATTTCATAACGCTAGTATATCATAAATGCTTCTATAGGGCACTCCCAAATTCAAGAATCCGCAAAAGCCCGTTCTGTTGGGAGCTGATGCGGATTTTATAGTGTTAATTTTTTTTACCTCGAATATTTTAAATTTTAAAAATAACTATATTATCGAGGTGATATTTTGTCATTGATTATGTGCAGCAACGACTGCGTTCATCAAAAAGACGGCTACTGTATGCTGGATACGCTCACATCAATTAGCAATAGTTCTTCTCAGCACTGCGTTCACTACATCAAGTCAAACAATAGTGGTGGTATTTTCTAAATAATTGGGCACACTACGATAAGAAAAGCGTGTGCAGATATGTACAAGTGAAAAATATGTTAGTCAAAAAGTGTGCAAAATCAGATTTTGCAAATTGAGAACAACGTCTCAAATGTGAAAAGTGCGGTTACCACTTTGCGCCCATTCCTCCTATTGCAACACGTTTAATTATTGAGAGTGCCCTAATCGAGCATCTATCAGCCGCGAGACGCCGAAGGCCCAGCTGTGGCAGCCAAGTCAATGAAAAAAGCTCTATTAGAGCACTGTTTAATTATTTAATCAACACTCCAGCAATAGTGTCTAAGCATAAAAGTGCCTTCGCTCCCCCATCTTCTCTGCGCGTTTTACCCGTATCAAGTGCATTCATCTAAGCGAGTTATATTCTAGCTTTGCGTGTGCATATAGATGGAGTACACACAAAAGCTAGGAGGAACTAAAATGGCAGAGTTTTACCCGGAGGGGTGGCTCATCGATACGGTTGGGAATAGACTGTCGATGCAGAATCCGGCGACGTTAGCGCAGGCGAGCCATGAGGAGAAAATACTTGAGGCAAGGGCGTTGGTTTGCGACGGAGAGCACAATTTGATTGTTGACTTAGGCTGCATGAAGGGGATTATAAAGCGTGAGGACGGCGCACTTGGCATTCGTGAGGGCGTCGTGAGAGATATTGCGGTGATTTCTCGCGTAAATAGGCCGGTGTGTTTTATCGTAACTGGCTTTAAAAAGGACTCGAGCGGCCAAACATATGCGATTTTGTCGAGGAGAAATGCTCAACTGAAGTGTATGGCGCAGTACATAAAGAAATGTCGAGTTGGCGACGTGATAAACGCACGGGTGACACATCTGGAGCCGTTTGGAGCCTTTGTCGACATCGGTTGCGGCATCGTCTCACTTTTGCCAATAGACACGATCTCCATTTCTCGAATAGAACACCCACGCGAGAGATTTTCGGTTGGCATGGACATCAAGGCCATTGTCAAGTCTATTGAAAACGATAGAATCAGCCTAACGCACAAGGAACTTCTTGGCACGTGGGAAGAAAATATCGAATATTTTGCTACGGGCGAGACCGTCGCTGGAATAGTCCGCTCCATCGAGGAATACGGTGCTTTCATCGAGCTTGCGCCTAACTTAGCTGGCCTTGCTGAGCCAAAAGAAGGTATTCGTCCGGGGCAACAGGCGAGCGTTTACATCAAAAATATAATTCCATCCCGTATGAAAATTAAGCTGATAATCATCGACACCTTTGACTACGATTATCGCCCGACCGCACCAAACTATTTCTTCGACGGAAACCATATGGACAATTTTGTGTACTCGCCCCCGGAATCCGCTCGCATAATTGAAACGGTCTTTAACAATGCCGCTTTAGGCGAGCCAATCGACCAGGACAAAGAGCTGATTTATTCATAAAAATAGCCGCCGCAAGATGAAGACTTGCAGCGGCTATTTTTATTTATATGGGAGCGAAGAAGTGCCCTAGTTGAGCATTTGAATAAAACTCGAGAGACAAAATGCGGATTTCAGGTGAGGAAAACTCTTTTTAGCGCGAGTAAATAGATTAAACGCATTAACAAAAATTTTGAAGACAGCCTTAGCTGTTTCAAGTGATCGAAAAAAGCATTTGGACCTGCGGCGTAAAGGCGGAATGTAGTGTCGCAAGTCAGAGTTTACACCTTCAACGGTGTAGGTCTGGCTTTTGTTTTTTTGCAAAGTATGAGCGCCTTCGTAGCGCACTTCTGCGCACGCCGAATAGGCATCAGAATAGTCTTGATGTGCCCTCACTAACCGATCAACTAAACGCTGAATTCGCTCTCGACTTTTGTCGAAATCTGCGATTTCCCGCATATGTGGTCAAATAACTTGAAAAACTACACTCAAATCATTCCCAAAAGACTTCTGAAAAAGCAGTGGTTTATGCAAACATTGTCTCTGGTCTTTCAAGTTGTTTTACTATATAATGAAAGCGTAATGTGAGATCTATCCTTGGCGGCCGCGAGGCCGCATCAACTCATTTTTGAGTTGATGCGATACCCAACACACAGCAAAGCTGTGTGTTGGGTTGCCCGTGGATACTATCCACGGGCGCCTCGCGGCGCGGGCAAGCACTAACCCAAAGCTTTTTTTACTTTAAGGAGAAAACAAATTGACGAATAAAAAACTAGCGGAGCTGGCGATTTCCGCGCTAAAGCGAGAGTATCCGGACGCGCTCTGCTCGCTGAGCTACAAGGAGCCGTTGCAGCTAGTAATCGCGACACGGCTGGCGGCGCAGTGCACGGACGCGCGAGTAAACATGGTCACGCCGGCGCTGTTTGAGCGGTTCAAAAGCGTCGAGGATTTTGCGGCAGCGACGCCGGAAGAGGTCGAGCCGTACATAAAGTCGTGTGGATTTTACCGAACAAAATCGCGGGACATCGTAAACATGTGCAAGATGCTGCTGGATGAATTTAACGGCGAGGTCCCGGATACTATTGAGACCCTCACGAAGCTACCTGGAGTGGGCAGGAAAACTGCGAATTTGATAGTTGGTGACATTTACGGCAAGCCCGCGGTGGTCGTAGATACGCACTGCATGAGAATCACCCGGCGGCTGGGTTTTCACGATTTGAAGGACGCAACGAAGATAGAGAAGATCTTGCGACAAGCGCTCCCAGAGAACGAGTCCAATGATTTTTGTCATAGATTGGTTTTGCACGGTCGAGCTATTTGCAAGGCGGGCAAGCCGTTGTGTGAGAAATGTTGTATGAAGACTTTTTGCAAGTTCGTGTGGCCAATCACTCAACGCTGCTGAGTGATTGGCTGGCCGAAGGCCCCCAGATGCTGGCTTAGGTCACGCCCGATCTGCTACCATAGCTAATTTATATCTGAGGCTACTTTGAGTTTTTACTTCTTTTGCACCTAAACTGCATTACTCCCATAACTAAAAGGAGCAGCGCAAACAATTTAGACAAGACTTGGCTATCCACGAAGCTAGCTAAATAAGAACCGAGAAGCGCACCAATAACACCTAGCGCGGCAAGACCAGCTGCAAGGCGAAATTTGATGAGTCTTTTTTTGATGTAAATGATAATCGCGACTAGCGCCGACGGAATAAAAAATAGCAAATTGATCCCTTGTGCCAAGCTTTGAGGGACATCAGTGAAGAGATTGAAATAGATGATAAGAATGCCTCCGCCGCCGAGCCCCATGGAACCAATTATCGCCGATAAAGTGCCGGCAAGCGCGGCCATAGCCCAGTTCACTTGACCAGCAGCTGCACCGCTGCCCAGAGCATGAATCCTCCAAAAAGCTTCCGAAGAAAATTTTGCTTGAGTTTTGGCAAGGTTAGAGACCCTATGACTGCGCCTAGCACGCTAAATGGTAGGTATGGCAGCGCGTCGCCGAGGGTGACTTGTCCTTTGATGAGATACATAATTGCACTGACTAGGCAAATTGGCAAAATTATGCATACGGATGTTGCGTGGGTCTCATGCTGAGTAAGTCCGTACTTCTTCAATATCGGGACAATCAGCATTCCGCCACCAGCCCCCAATAGGCCGTTTATCATGCCGGCGAGCACAGCTAAGAGTGGATATAATTTTCTTCTCAAAAAAACACCTCAAGTGTAAAAATTAGGCAAAACTAAAAGACGCAGCGCCACATTGTGCATGCAGTGATGCTAATTTGCATAGATAGTTGCAATTTTTATGATCGGCAAAAGCAAAGAGAATGGCTTACTTATAAGACTTTTTAGCATTGATTTTGATTACTTTGGCTTACGCAAACTAGAGTTTACAACACTGTGCACGCTAATTTGTTTGACGAGGAAATATACTTCATCGTCAGTAGAGTGCGCATAAGCGAAAAACACATTTTAAGCTTTGGAGTGCCTTATTATTAGCCGCTTCGGTTGGCCGCGAGCCCAAAGAAAATAATTTTTATTTTCTTTGTGTTCGAGAGCCCAACAAAGTTGAGCTATCGAATGGCCGAAGGCCCCTACGGGGCCTTCGGCGCCTCGCGGCGCGCTTAGGTTTTGATCAAGTCACTCTTTCAAGTGTTGCTGATGTTACCATTAGTAGCGTTAAATTTAAGCGTGCGCCATCTCGAAGGACTTGCCGAGGAACTTTCTGCACTCTTCGACGTTGTGCTGTTCCGTCGCTAAGAGTTTCTCCGCAAGTTTTTGCACGTTGGTGTCGACTTGCCCCTTGTACTCCTTCAGGCGCCGAGTGATTTGAATGACGCCCATAGTACTTCCTTGAATTAGCATCTCCGCGACGTGATCTGGGCTCTTGTCGCGCAAGGTCTTCATATCAATCATCATATAGGTCTCGAACTTTTGAATCGTGCTAGTACCTTTGGCCTCGCAGCCCAGCTTGTTAAGGGACTTCTCTGCGGTATCGAAAATCATTTTGTACTCTGTGAACTGATTTTCCAACAAGTTCCTAAAATGCGAGTGATCCTTGACGATCTCCAGCAGATGATTTATGGAAGTCTGGCCCATCTGCGCATTTTTATAGATATAATTTAGCATTTCGACATTTGCATTCATGTTAATTACCTCCTTTGCAAGGTTAGTATTGGCACTTTTCTCGCAAATATTAAGAGGAAAATTTTGAAAAAGACTAGAGCGCGTCGTTAATAAAGCTAGGGTGCGCGCTGTCGATACCGATAAAAACAAATGCTATTAATATCAGGTTTAAACACACAGATAGAATTGATATCTTAAATTGGGCATTGCTAACGTTGCATATATAGCTGCTATTTTTACAAACGGTAAAAGTTAAAATAAGCGGCTACTTATACAGTTTGGGAGTGCCCTAGTTGAGCGTTTAAATAAAATTCGAGAGACAAAATGCGGATTTCAGTTAAGGAAAATTCTTTTTAGCACGAGCAAATAGATTGAAGGCATTAACAAAAATTTTGAAGACAGCCGTAGCTGTTTCAACTGATCGAAAAAAGCATTTGGACATGCGGCGTAAAGGCGGAATGTAGTGTCGCAAGTCAGAGTTTACACCTTCAACGACGTAAGTCCAGCTTTTATTTTTTAGCGAAGTGTGAGTGCCTTCGTAGCGCACTTCTGCCTATGCCGAATAAGCGTCAGAGTAATATTGCCGCGCATTCACGGAGCGATCGACTAAGCGCTGAATTAGCTCTCGACTTTTATCTAAAACTATGTCAAAACCTACGATTTCCTGCGTATCTCTACTAACCAGCGTTATCGCCTGAAATCTGTTTTTTCTCTCGACAAAGCTGTACAGCTCGTCCATTTCGATGACGTTAACCCGCGTACATGGAGCCTCTTTGGACTCCATATTTTTCGCATATTTCCGAATCCAATTACAGGCACATATTTTTCCCGATTCCCAGAATTCGGCCGACTGCTTGTCTTCTATTTCCAGCCACATACCCTTTTATTGTCTACTTCTTAATCTCTTTAGCTACATCCTATCTTTTTGTCTTTCGGGGTATAATATTTCCCGCATATTTTGCATTTGTACTTTTGGGTTCCCGCCTTTGTTTTTCCGGCTTTTATTTGATTTGTTTCGTCGTTACATGCTTTACATTTCATAAATCTAGTATATCACAAATGCTTCTATAGGACACTCTCAAAATTTATAGACGATTAAATCCTCTCTTTTGCTGTTCATGCATAGGAATTTTATTAAGTGCATGAAGATTTAGCGATGCCGAAATAAACATTTATTTTCTTTGGCCTCGCGGCCCGCGCTGAGCTACTAAAAGAGAGTAAAAACCTTTTCACAACGCGATGGATGTGTTAAAATTAAGTTATAGTGATTAAGAGTTTTGACTCGAAAATGTAGGGAATTTTATGCGCAAGAGGGACGAAAAATGGATTTTATCACGACTAATTTAAACGCATTCATCGTGCTGATGAAAACCTTTACGGTGGCTGACCTGCTCGACATCGCGATTATGTCGTTCATCATTTTCAGCTTCATCAAGCTAATTCGAGAGACTCGAGCGAGTCAGCTCGTAAAGGGCATTATAATTTTGCTCGTCACGTATGTGGCGGCGTATCAATTTAACTTTCGGATGCTCAGCTACCTGCTGAATAAATTTTTCGAGTTTGGGATTATTGCGTTGTTGGTGGTCTTTCAGCCGGAGTTGCGCAGAATGCTCGAGCAAATTGGACGCAGCAAAATAAGCCGCTATTGGACGTCGAGCGCTCCATATGGCTACACGCTATCGTCATATCAGCTGCAGCAAAAATGCATCCGTACGGTTGTGGACGCGCTATTCTTGTTGCAGCAAACCAAAACAGGCGCATTAGTTGTTTTCGAGAGGCAAACAAAGCTTGGCGACATCGGCAACACCGGCACGATCCTCCGCGCGAAGCCCTCTGTGCCGATTATCGGGAATATTTTCTTTAATAAGGCGCCGCTTCATGACGGTGCGATGATTGTCCGCGGTGCTATGATATACGCGGCGGGGTGCATCTTGCCGCTGACGAAAAACGAGAACATCCACCCGGACATAGGCACGAGGCATCGCGCGGCGCTTGGTATAAGTGAGAATTCCGACGCGATTGCGATAGTTGTCTCGGAGGAAAGCGGCACAATATCTGTCGCGATGGACGGCGTCCTGACGCGCAACTACAGCAAGGACGAGCTGATTCATCTCTTGGAGAAAAATCTTCTACTCGACACCGCCGAACCGAACGTGAAAAGCCAAATTTTCGGGTCTATAATGGGGAAGAAAAAATGAAGCTACGCAAACTTAACCTCGGGCGCCTCTTCTACAACAACAAAGTCGTAATGCTCTTTTCAGTCATCCTGTCGTTCATTTGCTGGATGATCCTTTCGACGAGCGCCTCGGAAACCGCGACCAAGCTCATTTCGGACATACCGATCAGCGTGCACCTCTCTGAGAACGCCAAGGCGAGTGGTCTGACAGTCTTTGGCGCCGAGGACATCAAGGCTGAAATCTCCGTGACTGGCAATCGCTTAATTTTGGGGCAACTCTCCAAAAACGACATTCAAATTACGGCGCAGCAATCCGCGAATATGATCAACTCGACCGGCAAATACACCCTCGAGCTGACCGCTAAGAAGAATAGCATCTTGACCGACTACGAGTTTGCCTCGCCGGTCTCGCCGAAATTTATAACGGTTTTCGTCGACCGCCACAAGAGCCAAGACTTCGAGATTACTCCGAACATAAAGTTTACGGCGGACCCGAATTACTTTGTTGCCCCAATCGCGCTTTCCGAGCCGACGGTGACTATCTCGGGGCCGGAGTCGGTTGTCTCGAGCATCGCTAGCGTGACCGTGGATGGCAGCATCTCGGGCACCCTAAATAAGACCGTTGACTTGCACGACTTACCGATAAACTTGCTGGACAGCAAAGGAAATAAAATTAACACCACAAATTTGGTGCTGAGCGTAAGCAGCGTCGATGCCAACATCACGGTCTTGCAGCGAAAATTCGTGAGCGTAACGCCAGAGTTTACTTCGACTCCAAGCGGCCTAAACATAAAGTCGCTCTCGTTGCAGGTGTCGCCTAATAAAATCGAGGTAGCCGCTCCAAATGAAATCCTGAGCAACCTTACAACCCTACAGCTCGAGCCGATTGACTTCTCGCAGATAGATCTTGACCATTGCGAGTTTGAGCAAAACATCAAGCTGCCAACCGATTGCCGAAGCCTTGCAAATATCCAGAAGTCTGAGGTCAAGTTGAATTTGCTCGGTTTCCAAGAAAGAACCGTCGTCGCCAAGGATATAAAGTTTAAAAATCTCCCCAGCGACAAGGTTGCGACGGCTCACACGGCCAGCTTGCCAATAAAGGTGGTCGGGCCAATAGGCCAACTTCGGGCCCTGACTGAAGCGGATATCTCGATAGAGGTGGATCTTGCCGACAAGAAGGAGTTTACCGGCCGGACCGAGATGCCCGCGAAGATTGTTTTTGATTCCTCTGGCAGCAGGTGCTGGGCTTATGGCCACTACAAAGTTAATGTCGGGATAACGCAAAAATAGGATAAAAAATGGCGCCGCGCGGTATAGTGCGGCGCCTGTAGCTTATGGAGGGCGGTTTTACTTAAGTTTTTGTGTTAAAGAACGCCGAAACTGCGTTATAGGCCATGTGGGTATCAATTTTCGAGACGACCTCAAACGGCGCATGCATCGAGAGGACCGGCACACCCAAGTCGACCGTATCGACGTCAAGGTTAGCCATGTACTTCGCGATGGTCCCGCCCCCGCCAGCATCGACTTTACCGAGCTCGCCGGTCTGCCAAAGGACACCATTTTCCTCGAGGAAGGCGCGAACATAGGCCATAAACTCTGCCGAGGCGTCGGA
This sequence comes from Acutalibacteraceae bacterium, assembly GCA_045541715.1. Taxonomy (GTDB): domain Bacteria; phylum Bacillota; class Clostridia; order Oscillospirales; family Acutalibacteraceae; genus CAG-557. The sequence goes on along the minus strand of JAZQJR010000064.1, from coordinate 73 downwards.
GGTCCCGGCCTTGCCGCCGCTGCCGGTGTACTCCGTGACGACCACGCCGCCGTTGATGCAGCAGCTGTTCGCC
>JAZQJR010000063.1:0-3254 GCA_045541715.1 Acutalibacteraceae bacterium | reverse complement strand
CACAGCATGGAGGACATCGCGCGCTACGCCGACAAGGTGGCCGTCCTCAACGAGGGCAGACTTGTGCTGTTCGACTCGAAGCGGAAGGTTTTTGCTCGTGCAGAGTCACTTAAAGAAATTGGCCTCAGGCCGCCGCAAGTAACATCAATTATGTCGGCCTTGAGGGAGAATTTTCCTTGCCTAAGAGAGGGTATCTTGACGGTGGCCGAAGGCGTTGAGGCGGTGCTGAATCTCATGAGAAATAGGAGCGAAAATCTTGTTAAGTAACATCACTTTCGGGCGATTTTTCCCGGGCAGCTCGCCGATTCACAAAGTTGACCCGCGCGTGAAAATCTCGCTCATGATAGCGCTGCTAGTGCTGGTATTTTTGTCGCGCAACTACCTCGCGATTTTCATCAATTTCGCAGTCATTTTCACACTCATGACGCTGACAAAAATACCGCTCAAAACCTATTTTAAAAGCATGAAGTACATATTGTTCGTGGTGGTTTTCACGAGCCTCATGAACGTGTTTTACGCGCAGGGTGAGCCGCTCTTTCAAGTTGGCGCGCTCGTCGTGACAAGGGACGGCCTCAACAACAGCATATTTGTGGCCATGCGGCTCGTGATGCTACTTTTAACGAGCTCGCTTTTGACATTTACGACCTCACCGACCGACCTGACTGACGCGCTGGAGCGCTTAATGAAGCCGTTGGCGCTGCTTGGCGTGAAGACGCATGAACTGGCCATGATGATGACCATCGCGCTGCGGTTCATCCCGACGCTTTTAGAGGAGACCGACAAAATCGTGGATGCGCAAAAAGCGCGCGGAGCGGACATGGAAAACGGCAATTTGATCAAGCGAGTCAAGGCGATGGTACCGATTTTGGTGCCGCTTTTCATGTCGTCGTTCCGGCGCGCGTATGACTTAGCGGTCGCGATGGAGTGTCGTTGCTACAAGGGCGGCGAGGGACGAACTCGAATGAAAGTTTTGCGACTTCAAGCAAGAGATTTCCTCGCGATGCTAGTGGTGGCGGCGGTGTTCGCGCTCGTCCTGCTGAGCAACGCGTGCCTGCCGGTGGTGAGCCTATGAGGAATGTTTTGATGTCGCTGTGCTACGATGGTACGAACTATCACGGCTGGCAGGTGCAAAAAAACGCAGTGACGGTGCAGGAGGTCTTTCAAGGCGCGCTGGCTAGGCTTTTGGGCGAGGACGTCGACATAAAGGGCTGCAGTCGCACCGACGCTGGCGTGCACGCGAATATGTATTGTGTGAGCGCGAAGATTGACTCGAAGATTCCTTGCGACCGCCTGAAAATGGCGCTAAATCGCTTTTTGCCGAGGGACATTGCCGTGACAGGCGCCGTGGAGGTCCCGCTCGATTTTCACGCGAGATACTCGTGCAGCGGCAAGGAGTATGTTTACAAGATTTGGAATGAGCCGGTGCGCAATCCATTTTGGCACGGGCGGGCATTTCACTATTGGTATCACTTGGACGTCGAAAAGCTCGACTCAGCGGCGAAAAATTTCATTGGAACGCACGATTTCACCTCATTTTGCACCCTCGACAAGAGGAACCCAGAAAATATGGTACGCACGGTAAAGGCCTTTTCGGTGGAGCGAAATGGCGGCCTCGTCGAGATGCGCGTGACCGCGGACGGCTTCTTGTACAACATGGTGCGCATCATGGTGGGGACGCTCCTGCGCGTGGCGATGGGACGCATCGAGCCGCAGGAAATCCCGGGCATAATTTCGGCAAAGTATCGCGCGAAAGCCGGCCCCACCGCGGTGGCGCACGGGCTGTACCTGAACCGGGTCTTTTACGACGGCATAAATCTCGAGCTCGACTGACTGGAGGAACCGCATGAAAAAATTTTCTCGTAAAAAAAGGCCCTTGCGGCGAAGGCGAAAAAATTTAAACGTAAACTTGAATTTAAATCTCGGACAAGCCGGCTCTTACTTGCGCAAGGCAAAAGACTCGGTGAGCGGCGTTATAAATGGCTTGCCACCGAGGTTTGTTAAGGTTTTTCTTATTTTGGCGATAAGCTTTCTTTCGGTTTTGATCTTTGTGAATCGTCAAAAGCTCGCTCCGGACTATGTTGGCGTTTTTGTGGAGGATCTTTTCGCGCAAGGCCAGCGCGGGAGCGGTTATCCCTACAAGATAAGCGGTAACAAGGTCAGCGCAGAGAACTTCAAAACCATCGATAAGAGCCTATTTTTGCTGAGTGACACGACCTTGACGACGTTGAACACCTCGGCTGGCGAGATGCAAAAAGAGCAGCACAGCTTCCCAAGTCCGATCCTAAAAGTTAGCGGGAATCGTGCGATTGTTTACGACCTTGGTGGAAAACACCTCAAGATAAAAAGCAAGTCGAAAACTGTGCATACTGCCGAACTGGAGAATAACATCATTTCTGCGGCCGTCTCGGATTATGGGACCTTCGGCGCGGTGACAGAGGCGAACGGCTTCTTGGGACAAATGACGATTTTTGCGAAGAACGGCAAGAGCCTTTACTACAAGTACAACTTTGCCGACCACTACATTACCGACATGGCCATAAGCGAGAACGGCAAGTCCGCGGCGGTGTGCGGCTCGACGGCCAAGGACGGCTCGATGGTTTCCTCGGTGTACATCTTTGACTACAAGTCGGAGACACCGAAGGTTAAACTCGACTACGAAGGTAATATGTTCATGCGGATCGAGTATTTGTCGAACGGCAATGTCGTCGCGATAGGGGATAGCCTTGTGAGTGTGATAAACCCCAGAAACGGCGAGAAACGTGACTATAACTACGACGGCAAGACGTTGCATCACTTCGATGTGAACAAAAAAGATGGCATTTTGTTGGCGTTATCGCTGTCTGAAGATGGCAATAATACCGATATGGTTTTGCTTAATAAGTCCGGCAAGGTGGAGAACGAAATCTCGACTGTGCATAATGTCAAGGCCGTAAATTTTAATCACAGGAAATTAGCTGCTTTGTCGTACGGAAAAGTATATATCTACAATTTTTCTGGTAACCTCTTGAAGACCGTCAATGTGGGCAATGACGCCAAGAATATTCGCTTGTACTCCGTTCGGGATATGTACGTCTTGGGTGTGACTGAAGTTCGAAAAGTAAAAGTGTCCTAATTGAGATTTTTCTTTTGGTTAGCCGCTGCGGCCGCGAGGCCAAAGAAAATAAATTTTTATTTTCTTTGTGGCCCCAAGCTCAACTTTGTTGTGCTTGGGGCTGGCCGGAGGCCCTGCGGGCCTTCGGGCCCTCGCGGCGCCC
>JAZQJR010000062.1:0-8232 GCA_045541715.1 Acutalibacteraceae bacterium | reverse complement strand
AAGGTCCTACATATGAAACAAATTTCCCTTGGGGTACCGCGCCCCAGATTGGTCTGCAAGGCATGAGTCAGTTTAATCCTGAACAGCAAATGATGATGCAACAAAATATGTTTGCTATGGGAATGGATTTTGATGAGGATTATGTCGACCGCGACTTTTATGACAAAGACGGAAACCTCCGTAAGCTCAAAGAACAACGGCCTCCAGAGGTGAAAGAGCAGCGCGAAGATTATGTAAATCCAGAACTATATGTCCCTGGGCCAGGTATGATGGGATATCAAGATCTGCAACAACAGCAAATGCAAATGATGAACCAGGTTAATCATTTGCAGCAATTTCAGCCATTCAATACAGTTAATGATTTTAATGATATACAACAAAACGCTACAGAGTATCAGCAAGATTGGTATAACCAATTTGAAAATCAAATGAACGGTCAGCTGCAAACTATGCAAAATATGGATCAAATGAACATTCAACCACAAAATGCTCAAGTCGATCAAAATCAGCAACCTGAACCTGTGCGCAGTGATCAATTCGTAAGACCGACTAGAAATTCGTCGCTTACCCAACGCGATATGAATCGACTGAACATGCAGCAGCAAAATCAGCAGCCTATGAATGACCCGGTCGATCAGATGGCAGCGCATTCTCAGCAAAACCCAAACGAGAATGGTTTTACTTGGCGTTTTAACTTCGAGGACCCTGAGGACAATTCTTTAATACCTGGCTCGAGTGAGACCTGGTTAGGACCACGGTGGTAGAAATAAAATTTTTCTCTGTTGAATGCGATGTTAAAAATGTATCGCTCGAGCTAAGTAGCGCGCAGACTCTCCCAACTTATTTTCTGACATTATTCGCGATAATTGTTACTTAGAAGCGGCACAGGCTTTTACGGATCAACTGAAAAGATTTAATAATGTCCTTGATATTATCGATAAGAGTTGGAAATAAACAAAGAGAAGGGGCTGTATTAGCCTCTTCTCAACTTTTTTGCTATTTTTTCCGCATAAGTTTCTCTCGAAGTTTTCCTAGTTTATCTTCGATAGCCTTTAAAAAAATAAAAGGAAGGTAGTTGCAGTCTATTACTTCATTTTCGGCCGAGTTTTTATTATACGCGATTAAAATATTCGACACTTCCATCGCTGCGCCATGCTCGCTCTCATAGTCAGCGGTTAAGTAGGTGCCTATTATTTCAAGCAGATGGTTGTCTTCAAACAAGGCGTGTAATGCGGTTGATATATCGTCTGAGCTTATTTTCTTTATTGTGTTTTCGGCATTTCTTTTTAGTGACCTTAATGTACGTATTTCGCTCTCGTAAAGCCCCGTAATGTTGCTTATTCTCTGAATGGACATATCGGGTAGCGTTGATCAAATAACTGTATCGATAGATTTATTGACATGAAAGGCCGCGTAAAGGAACATCGTCAAATCAATCACTTCGAGCGAGCGGGAAACACAGCAGTTTTTTCGTTTAAATCGCGCAAACCAGTGTCGTTGAGGAAAGTTGTTACTTTCAATCAAATGTGTTTCTGCTTTTGTTTGAAATAGATATTTGCATGTTGTAAAATTACGATAAACTCTGCATCTATCGCCGAAAAAGATCTTGACGTTCCATTTTTTCAATCGCTCATAATTTTTCTGAATGTTTCAGCTTCTCGCGCACCGCATTCTCAACCCCAATCGATGAGCGTATAGTCGCACTGCCTCAAGCTTTTCTTGTTCGGATCTACACTAATGCATTGTCGACACAAACTGGCAACCACACTTTTTACATTTGTATCGTTACTTGCCCTTTACAAAACCCTCCTTTGTGTCCCTTTTGCTTGCCCTTTTTTTCACTTGTACATACTTTTGTCTTATAACGCCTGTTGTGCCAAAATTTCTCTTTTGCCATCAGCTTTCATATGAGAACGCCCTCATTTACATACAGAAAATAACTTCTTGTTTCGCGAACAACCTCCCCCGACAAAAGCACTAGCGCTATTAAATTTGGGAATGCCATCAAACCGTTGAACGTATCGGAAATGCCCCAAACTAAGTCGAGCTTCATGACAGAACCAAACATAACAAATAGAATGTAAACAGCCTTGTAGATGAGAATATTCTTGCGGCTCGAGAGGTACTCCACGCAGCGCTCGCCGTAGTAGGACCAGCCGACAATCGTCGCAAAGGCAAAAAGCGCAATCGATATCGCAACAAACTTTTCACCAAAGCCTCCAAAAGTCGAGCTAAAGGCCTGCACGCTAAGCATGGCACCGTCCTTGTCCTCCGGGGTTACGCCAGAGGTCAATATGCAAAGAGCCGTGATGCTGCAGACCAGAATCGTGTCAACGAAAACCTGAAAAATGCCCCACATACCTTGGTTGACGGGCTCAGTTTCGTTGCTAGCCGCATGTACTATCGGCGAGCTACCCAGCCCCGCCTCATTGGAGAACACGCCGCGCGAGATGCCATATTTTATCGCGTTTGACATGATAACCCCCGTCGCGCCACCACTTACCGACCTCAGGTTAAATGCGCCGGAAATAATATCAAACAGCGCCTTAGGTAGACTCCTCGCGTGAGCCACAATCACAACAAATCCGCCGAGAATATAAAAGATCGTCATAAAAGGGACAATCTTGGCGCTAACTTGAGAGATGCGCTTGACTCCGCCGAAAATGATGCACCCGATAATTGCCGCGAGGACCAAGCCGACAACCGCCGGCGACAGGTTAAAACTTTTTTTTAGCGAGGCAGAAATGGAGTTCGCCTGGGTCATGTTGCCCATTCCGAAGGAGGCCAAAATGCACGCAAAAGCAAAAAAGCACGCCATCCAGCGCTGCCCAAGGCCCTTCTCGATGTAATACATCGGACCTCCAACTTTTTCACCAAGCTCGTTAACGGTTCGGTACTTGAGGCCAAGAACATTCTCCGCGAATGTTGTCATCATGCCGAAAAACGCAGCAACCCACATCCAAAAGACAGCCCCCGGTCCGCCCAGCGTGATGGCCGTTGCCACACCGACGACATTTCCTGTGCCTATAGCGCTCGCAAGCGCCGTGCTGACGGCCTGAAACGGCGTTATGCCGTCTTTTTTGCCATCTTTAAGGATCTCTTTATTAAAAAAACTTCCAAAGGTTTGCTTGAGCCATAAATTGCACTTGAAAAGCTGAAAAAATCTCAATCTCACGCTGAACATTACGCCGACAAAAATTATCAACGCAAGCATCAATGGCCCCCAGACGACTGCGTTTACAACATTATTCGCTCTTTCTACAAACGCTAAAACCGCATCCACATTCATTCCCCCGACGACCGAGTTTTTATAAATGTTATGCGGTTTTCAAAAGGAAAATACTGGTAGCAACCTAAAAAAGATTTCGCTAAAAATATTGCTTTGAGCACAAACAAGAATCATACTTTCTGCCATTTAGCTGATTTGCAGAGTTTTTTTGGAAGTGTTTTCTATTATATCACGTTCGATTATTTGATCAACATACCTATACTCGCAAAAATATCGCAATTAAAAGTAGCAAGAAACACAAATGAATCAAATCCCGTATTTAAAATTAACTGAACGAATAGCCAAAAGCCTCAACACGCAAGTCACAGCCAGCAAAGCGTTCTACGCGGACTTTTGATTCTCGCAATTATGCAAAATTTTACCTAATATCAGTGAAAAAACGGAGCGCGTCAGCTAAAGCTTTTTATCTTAGTCTACTGTGTCTGAGCAAAACCTTTTCCTCTTCCTTTCATCACTCCAAGCGTAATGATCGGGTTTATCCACTTTTGCCGCCAACTAGCGCCCCAACCTGATTCACTAGAATTGACATTTTCAGAATTATCGCTATTCAAAGTTTCCTCTCCGCCTTCATTCCAAATGCCTTTTACCCATTTGACCGCGCCTTCGCCCCAGCCTTTTACTGTATCTAACGGGTTGGAAATGCCTGTGAAAAACTTTATAACAGGCCAACACATATTTGCAGTAACACATATAGCTGCAGCAGCTAAAGCAATCTTCAACCAACTCCAAAGTTTATCTGCAAATGTTGTCGCATCAACTTTTACATTAAAGTTTGGCTTCATTTCTGGCTGCTGAATAGTTATACTTTGAGGTGTTGGCTCTGGTGCCGTAACATTTATGATGGGTTGTTGCTGCGGTATGTACGGTGACGGTTGCATAACTATCACCGGCTGACCTTGGGGTGTTGCTCCCATATTATAATTTTGCACATTGCTTCTATAATGGCTAACTGCATCACAACTTGCATTCCCAAGTTGAAATACAAATAACGCAGACAAAACTAACGATAAAAACCTTTTCATGAAAACTCCTCCTATTTTTATTGCGATTCTATTATATCATATTTTAACAGATTTATCTACCGTTTTTAGAAAAAACACAAGTTTTATCGTTAATTCACATAAATTAGCGTTAATAGTAATTTAAATCATAACATCATACAACTTACTTCAAGAATTTTTCTACTAGCCTTTTACCGAAACTTCTATCATCGAACGTAATCATATCAACCTTTTCCTTGGCGCAAGCGACTTCTACGGCTTCGCAGCCCGACAAATTCATCACATTATTGCCGTCTATGTTTAGGAAGATGCCCCTGTCCTCCCCCGCCTCCGCCTTGATAATAATGGGATGCGCGTTGGAGAAAACTATCGGCTTTGCGAACATCGCGTGCGGGCAAACCGGCGTCAAAAGCACACATTCGAGCGTCGGGTCAACTATGGGACCGCCCGCCGACAAAGAGTATGCCGTAGAGCCCGTCGCGGTGGCAAGTATCGTTCCGTCCGCGCGGTAAGAGCACACCTCGTTGTTGGCTAAAAAAACAGAAAAATCTATAATTTTTGTGCGTTCGCCCTTTGAGATGACCGCATCGTTGAAGGCAATAAACCTTCTCTCCTGGCCATTCTTGTACGCAGTTACCTCCAAAAGACCTCTCTTTTGAACACGATAATTTCCTTGCACAAGCTGCTCCAACTTGTCAAGATCATTCCTCTCGAGGCCCGCCACAAAACCAAGTCTTCCAAAGTTTATCCCCAAAATCGGCTTAGAAAGTTTTGCAGCGTGCTTCGCAAAGTGAATAATCGTGCCGTCGCCGCCAATTGTCAAGACCACATCGCATGGAGAAATTACCTCGTTCACGCCGCTTCTAAACATTGTGGCAGCGCCACTAAGCGCCCGTTCATACTTTTTGCTCGTGAAAACTTCTACTCCAAGTCCATTCAGCCGCGTAATGACGTCCCTTGTGTAGTCAAAAACGCCCGGCTTAATCGGATTTACAAAAATTGCTACCCTCATACATCTAGCTCCTCGTGGGACCGACGCACTAAGCTCTCCACATCTATCTCGCAACGGTTTGCCGCATCCTCAGCGCAAGGCGATTTCTCTAGGTAAATGAGATACTCGATGTTGCCCTTGGGGCCCTTTATGGGCGAGAAGTCGAGACCCATAATGTTAAATCCCGCATGCAAGACAAACTCGCAAATCTCCCTCACGACGGCCACATGAACCTTTTCGTCGCGGACAACACCGTTTTTGCCGACATTCTCGCGTCCGGCCTCAAATTGCGGCTTTATGAGGCACACCGCCGTAGCGCCCTCCGCCATGAACTTCCTCGCGACCGGCAAAACCAACTTTAGCGAGATGAACGACACGTCCACACTGAAGAAATCTAACTTATCTGGCACTGCATTCTCATCGATGTATCGAATGTTCGTGCGCTCCAGATTCACCACGCGCAGATCATTGCGCAACTTCCAATCGAGCTGCCCATAGCCCACATCAACCGAGTAGACCTTTCTGGCGCCGTTTTGCAACATACAATCCGTAAAGCCACCCGTCGAGGCCCCTATGTCCATCGCGATTTTTCCGCTTAAGTCGATGCCAAATGCCTTTATCGCCTTCTCGAGCTTTAGTCCGCCACGACTCACATAGGCAATTTGCGGCGCCCGCACCTCCAGGCGCACGTCATCCTTGTACATCGTGCCGGGCTTGTCGGACTTTTGCCCCTCGACATAAACATCGCCCGCCATGATTAGCGTCCGCGCCTTTTCGCGGCTTGCCGCCAGCCCTCGCTCGAAGAGCAGCACATCCAACCGTTTTTTACTTATCAAGTTGACCAACTCTCCGTGAAATAATCTCCGTCATGCCCTGCGCGTCGAGGCCCAGCTTGCGTAAGGACTCGTCCACCGTGGCGTGCCGCACAAATTGCTCATCGATCGCCGCAATCTCGAAGTGCCCCTTGTAGCCGGCAGCAACGAGCCTATAACTAAAGCTCTCCCCCACGCCGCCGGTCAGCATGCCCTCCTCGAAGAAAAACACATTCCTAAAGCGTTTCGCCACCTCGAGCGCACCAGCATCAATCGGCTTAATTCGGTTCAGCTTTATGACGCAAACATTTGTGCCCTTTTGCGCGAGAGCCGCCCTCGCAAGGCACGCCTCCGAGAAGAGCCGTCCGTAGGTGATTATCGCGGTCTCGCAGCTTTTGTCGCCGTACACATCAAATGGCTCTCCGCTGCAAGTAAAGTCCGCGGGTCTATATCGCTCACCACCCTTCGGATACCTCACCGCAGCCACGCCTGGCGCCTCGTAGGCGGCCTTCTCCAACATCGGCGCGAGTTCCTCAAAGAAGCTCGCCGAAAACATCGTGACGTTCGGGATGGCATTCAAAAAGGAAACATCGAACACGCCCTGATGCGTCTCACCGTCATCTCCCACGACTCCAGCACGGTCTATGGCCAAAACCACCTTGAGATTCTGCAAAGCCGCGTCGTGAATTATCTGGTCATAGCTCCGCTGCAAGAAGGTCGAATTCACTGCGAAAATCGGAATCATCCCGCCGGCTGCCAGCCCACCTGCAAATGTAACTGCGTGGCCCTCCGCGATTCCCACGTCGAAGAATCTATCCTTGAAGCTCCGCGCAAAGTCCGATAGTCCCGTTCCAAGCTTCATCGCCGCCGTAATCGCACAAATTCTTGAGTCTTTTTTTGCCATTTGAGAAATTGCCTCGCCGAAAGTTGAGGAAAATGTTCCTTGCGAAGCGCCCTGCGCACCAGTTTTTACATCAAATTTCGGTGTCCCGTGAAAGCCCTTAGGATTCTTCTCCGCAAAAGAATAACCCTTGCCCTTCGTGGTGCGCACGTGCACCAAAACCGGCCGATCCTTCTCCTTGGCCACCTGCAGCACCTTGACGAGCTCGCGAATGTCGTGGCCGTCAATCGGGCCATAGTACATGAAGCCGAGGTTCTCGAAAATCGTGTCGTTGTAGACCAGGTCCTTAAGCGTCGAGGTCGACTTTAAAATCACCTTACGCGCGGCCTCACCAAGAACAGGCACCTGACTCAAAAGCTTATCGACGGCGCTCTTTGTGCGCAAGTAAATGCCCCTCGTACGAATCGTCGACAGATAGCCGGCCATCGAGCCGACGTTGCGCGAAATCGACATCTCGTTGTCGTTGAGAATCACGATGAAATTCTTGCGGCACGAGCCCGCATTATTTATACCCTCGTAGGCCAGCCCGCCCGAGAGCGCACCGTCGCCGATGACCGCAACAACCTTGCCCGACTCGCCCTTTAAATCCTTCGCGCTCAACAGGCCAAAAGCCGCGGAAATCGACGTGCTGCTGTGCCCCGAACTTACCGGGTCGTATGGGCTCTCATCACGACGCATAAATCCCGACAAACCGCCTTCCTTGCGGAGCGTGTGAAAGTTCTCAAGGCGCCCCGTCAAGAGCTTATGCGTGTAGGCCTGATGCCCCACATCGAAGACGAACTGGTCCTGCGGGCAATCGAAGACCTTGTGCATCGCCACCGTGAGCTCCACAGAGCCCAGGTTAGACGCCAAGTGCCCCCCGTTTTGCGAGACCGTCTCAATGATTTTCTCGCGTATTTGAACGCACAATATTTCAAGCTCCTCGAACGACAGCTTTTTCACGTCCCGAGGCGAATTTATGCCGTTTAAAAGACTTCCCGTCGACAATTTTATCAAACCTTCTTTTAAGATGACCTCATTATACCACGAAGCGCCGGTCTGCTCAACTTTGAGGGTGCCATAATCAAGCTGTTCTCTCTTTTTTAGCGGCTTCGCTCCGGCCGCGAGGCCAAAGAAAATAAATATTTATTTTCTTTGTGACCAAGAGCCCAACGAAGTTTCGCTCTGGGCTGGCCGAAGGCCCATCCGGGGCCTTCGGCGCCTCGCGGACGCTAGATACTCGATTAGGGCACTCCCAT
>JAZQJR010000061.1:0-1541 GCA_045541715.1 Acutalibacteraceae bacterium | reverse complement strand
CCTACCCCCAAGAAAAAGGGAGGCAAAAAGTGGCTGTGGACGGTGGTGATTCTGCTGCTGGTAGCTGGTGGTTTCTGGGGCGGCCGCACCGCCATGACCCACCTCCGCGAGCAACAAGGCATCGCTGATAGTATTGCTCTGGCAGAGACCGAACGTGCAGACTTTGTCCAGGATAGCACCGAGAAAGCCAATGCTGCGGCTCAAAAAGCAGAATCAGATCGGTTGGCAAAAGAGAAAGCTGCCGAGGAGAAACGGTTAGCCGAGGAGAAAGCCGCCAAAGAGAAGGCCGAGCAGGAGCGTCGTGAGCGCGAAGCGCGCGAGGCAGCCGAGAAGGCGGAACGCGAACGCTTGGCTCGCGAGGAGGCTGCGCGTCAAGCGGCCGCCCGCGCTTCAAGAGGCACGATCAACGGCCACGAGTGGGTCGATTTGGGCTTGAGCGTTAAATGGGCCACCTGCAATGTGGGGGCATCGAGCCCCTCGGAGTATGGCAATTACTACGCCTGGGGCGAAACCCGCACTAAATCGGAATATCGGGACTCAAATAGCGCAACCTACAAAAAATCCATGGGCGATATTGCGGGTAATCCGAATTATGATGCAGCTCGCGCCAATTGGGGTAGCAGTTGGCGACTGCCGACCCAAGCGGAATGTGCAGAATTAAAAAACAACTGTACTTGGACCTGGACCTCACAAGGCGGCCACAATGGCTACAAAGTGACCGGTAAAAACGGCAACAGTATTTTCCTTCCCGCTGCCGGTTGGCGCCTCGGGTCGTCGCTCTTCAGCGCCGGAGAGTACGGCGGCTATTGGAGTTCTACGCCTCGCTGGAGTGATTCGCAGCTCGTGTACGACCTGTTCTTCGACAGTGGTAACCGCCTCGTGGATTGGAGCTACCGCTACTACGGTCACTCGGTGCGCCCCGTTTCAGAATAAAAGCGCAGCGCATTCCTTTTTCAGCGCGACCCGAAAGGTCGCGCTGATTTTTTCTTGTAGCGGAGCATAAAGCGCATTGCTACCCTCAAAAAGGCCCTTTTGGGGGCGATTTTCGCCTATATATATTATAATATAGGTATTAAAAATATTTTGAAAATTTTTTCAAAAATATTTGCAGATTCAAAAATTGTCGCTACCTTTGCAACCGCATTTGAGAAAACAACACCTCGCAAGAGGGCTGAAGAACGAAAATGCAAGGTTCTTGAAAAAAAGTTGCAAAAATATTTGGAAGTTCAAAAAACTTGCCTTACCTTTGCAATCCGTTCGCGCCACTTTTTGAGGCGGAACATTTTCAAACTGGTTCTTTGATTTACTGGTATATTTTGAGAGAAAAAGGAATGTAGTATTTATCTGTCAATTCTTTTAACAAAGAAACGAAATAGTCAGGACTCTAACAAAACATTTTATTTTATACAATGGAGAGTTTGATCCTGGCTCAGGATGAACGCTAGCGGCAGGCCTAACACATGCAAGTCGAGGGGCAGCATAATAAGTAGCTTGCTACTTATGGTGGCGACCGGCGCACGGGTGCGTAACGCGTATGCAAC
>JAZQJR010000060.1:0-3863 GCA_045541715.1 Acutalibacteraceae bacterium | reverse complement strand
GTTGGTTGGGGGTGGGTGGCGTTTCTTTTAGGTGGGTGGCGCCTGGTGCGTGCCCAAGGCGCCGCCCCGCCCCGCCCCGCGCCCCTTGGGTCGTGTTGTCGGGGTTGTGGGTCTGGTCTTCGCTCTGGTCTCCGCTCTGGTCTTCGCTCTGGTCTCCGCTCGGGTCGTTTGGGCGCCTGCGGGGGGTTCTGCGCCGCCGTCCCTCTCGCGCATGCCACCGCCCGCCGCCGCCTCGCCCCCCGCGCTTGGGTCTTTTGCTTGCCGTGGGTATGTAGTGTTTGTGCGGCGTTCCGCCGCCTCGGGTCTTCGCTCGGGGTCTTTTGGCATTTAGGGGTGAGAGTGTGTGGTGGGTGGCGTGCTGTCTGGCTGTGACGCTATGGGGCGTGCTGTGAGGGGTGAGTGCGACCGTGTGGTTAAGTTGGTCGTCATCAGACGATGTTGCCCCGCGCGTTTGTGGCCTGTGCACCGCACACGTTGTGACCGAGATTTGAAATAAAAAGTTTGCATATTCCAAAAAACGTGTATATTTGCATCGTGAGTGTTAGTTGAATTGACGCGTGTAATGTCGCTGATAATCAATCAAATGTCTTTCAACAAAACCGTATCGCGACATATTAACACGCACACAAAGCGCACACAAAGCGCACTCAACGAGCACTCAAGAATAGAAAAATTAAATATTAACCACTTAAAAAAAACAAAATTATGGCAAAAATTCGTCCTATTGACGGCAAAATGACCGGGAAGCTCGGTGGCCGTGTTTATGCAGTACGCGGTGGTGTTCAGGTCATCCGTGAACGTCCGCTTACCATCTACAACCCTAAGTCGGAGGCGCAGAATCAGGCGCGTGCAAAGCTGAAATTGCTTTCACAGTTGTCGGAGTTGATGGCTCCGTACATCGCTATCCCTAGGAAGGGGAATGTGTCGCCCCGGAATCAGTTCGTGAAAAAGAACTATTCTGCAGTGACATGGGATGATACTCTCAATCAGGCAGCGATTGTGGAAACAGGTATTCAGCTGACTGACTCAGCTTTCGTGCTGCCGGCATTGTCGGTAGTACGTTCTGCGGAGAATCTGGTATCTGTGCAGCTGTCGGGGGTGAACGCCGGTTCGCAGTTGGACTCGATGGTATATATCGCATTCTCGCGAGTATATGACACGTTCAAGCTTGTCGAATCGAAAGTCGTAACGGATGGTGGTACAAACATGCAGTTTCCGACCCAGATTGGCCCAGTGGGGAGTTCTCAGCTGGTGATACTCGCCTACGGGATCCGTACGATGTCTGAAAGAGTCCGCGTCTACTTTGGTAATATGCAGACTTTGTCTGCTGAAGCCATTGCTAAGGTGGTGGTGACGAAAGCGGTTTCGCCCTCTGATATACTGATGACCACGACCGTCGGAGCCGAGTCTATTCCAGCGTGACAATTTGTGGGGTTGCCCTGAGTGGCAATTCCTACTTCTTTTCCATAAGTGCGCAGCATCCCCCCAGATTTGAGGGGATGCTATCTTTTTACCCAGATTGTGCTGGCAATTTGCCGGCAAATATTCATAACCTTTACCCGCTATTTTGGTGTTTTTCATAACCTTTACCCGCTTTTTTGAGGTTGACATACTCACGGTTTAAAAAAAAGTCGTATCTTTGCACCGCAATCCGACAAGAACGGGCAACGTCCGATTGAGACCCTGACGACCCGCGACGACACGATTGTGGTGGCCAGCAGGTCATATCATTGGAGGCGGAGGGCGTGCACTCGCAATAAGACCCTCCGTTTCTTTTTTGACATGCAGACCACCTAATCGAAATAAAGGGGTCTCATCGGCCGAAAGGCCGAAACAAAACCCATACAGATATGACCCGTACCTTTCAACATCATTGGCTGCGTTTGCGGCGTTCCCATCGGCACGGAACGTGCTATTTCCTCCGTTACAAGTGTGTGCTCGCCAAGTGCGACAGAGCAATGGGGTAGCCTATGATACCACTCTCAACAGACTGGTTGTCGCTGTCCATTCGTCTCCTTGATGACGTGCAGCGTGTTCCGGCGCATCATCGCTGGGAAGTCTATGAAGGGGGTACAAATGTCTGGCAGCGCCGGCGCGTGCTCTTCAACGAGTACGGCGAAAAGGTTCTTACGCTCCTTTCCCGTCCCAAGTCTATCATGCTGGAACCGTCGTTGGCTCTCGTTGAGATAGCAAACGAATGGCTGTACCATGGTCTGGGCGTGCGCAGCATCTTGACCAAATTGCGATGGTGTGTCCCGTTTGAGATTTTGGGTCTTTCGAGGCTTGATTTAGCTGCCGACTTCAATCCCAATGCCCGTATGGCGCGACAGATAGTGGGTCTCGGAAAAGGGGCGTTAGAAGTCAGCAACAAGCAAAACGGCAGTGGATTTTGGTCGATAAACAACCAGGAGTGGGTGCCGGATGTCTGGAGAGGCAAACGGTGCCCGCACTGCATATCATGGGGACACAAAGAGAGTGATGTGAAGTGGAAGCTCTATTACAAGTCGAAAGAGTTACGGGATGCCGCTGGGGGTGGTTGCTTCGATAAGCCGTATATCGTTGATTTGTGGCGCGAGAGTGACATGGATATAAACAACGTGTGGCGGCTGGAAGTCAGTGTGAAACATTGTAACAAACTGCTATTCGATGGCAAGCCGCTCAGCTTGGATGCGTGGGGTAACAACACACTCCGGTTATTCGAGGCTCTGTATACAAGTCGATTCCAATTGTCTCACGCGGGGACGCGCTCAAAGGGTTACAGATGTGAACACATCCCGTTTCTACCTGTTAACAAAGTGACAGCCGTAAAGTGTCGCAGTTACGATGGTGATAGAGTTAGTAGCGCGAGAATCAGTCTGTTACGGCGATTAGTTAAATCAGTGGATGAAGAGGAAGTGCGCTTGGATTCACCTACACTTGCGGACGTTCTCAACACTATCACCGGCATTGTTGAACGCGACCATTTACAGCGGTATTTCCAAGGTATGACGGGCAAAGTGTACGAAGAATGGCGGGAGGAAATGCGCGCGCAGCTTAACGACGAGCGAATGCCCATCATACGTAACGCGAGCGATGTGTTGAAAGGTCTGAGGCCAAACGCATCTTTCGACCTGCCGACTACCCAATCCGAATAAAGGGTCTCAACCACCGTAAAGTATTACGGTGGTAAATCTGCAAGGCAGAATTGCCGCCAACCCCTTGTACCGTATGGTGGTAAGCGCAATCCGACAACCGTAAAAAAGTGGCCACGGGGGGACGCCGGCGGCCTTAAGGCCGCCCCAACGGGGTGACGTGCTATGAGGGTGGGTGACGGGGCATTGGGTCATGGCTGGGTGACGAGGTGACTTGTACGGGTCTTTTGCTTGCCTAGGGTATAAAGTGTTCATGCGGCGTTCCGCCGCCTCGGGTCTTCGCTCGTGGTTACGGTCACGCGTGTATTGACGTACTATCCAACTGCGGCGCCGTAAACAGGCTGTGCTGTTCGGTGCTATGAGAGTGGGTGGTGGGGCTTGGAGCGGAAATACCACTCACGGCGTTTGGATGCCGCTCGGGGTGGGTGGCGGTGTCTAGATGGGAGAAACGTCGACGGGGGCACTTAGAGGGATAAAAGCTAGCTAGACGCCTTCAATTTCTAAGGAGTTGGTCGGGCTGCGCAATGTTTGTGCCGTCGGGTTCTTTGTCGGGTCGTGTTGTCGGGGTCGTCGTGCTTTGAGGGTGGGTGGCGTGTGCGGCCGGGCTGAACTGGGGGACGTACTATGAGAGTTGGCCCGCGGCCGATAAAAGTGTGCCCCCGTCTCCTAAAAAAAAAGTTACCACCGCCGTGGTTGGGCGCGGGGCGGGGCGGTGCGGCGCTGTGGGCTTTG